>JBDHYM010000211.1:0-5153 GCA_039811405.1 Flavihumibacter sp.
CGGCAATATGTCGTCGCCTACGGTGCTGTTTGTGTTGAAAGAAATGCTGGCGGCGGGCATTCGCGGACCAGTGCTCATGGCCGCTTTTGGTCCCGGGCTTACCATGGAAACCTGCTGGCTGGAGGCCGGCGTACGATGAACTGGTCTGCCCGGCTTAACCAAACCGAAATGCTCGATGAGCCCGGTATTCCGTTCGAAGCCATCCGACGGAATATGCAAGAGCTGGCGGTCATCAACCGGCGGCTGGGTGGTCACCGGGTCAGCATATATGCCTGCCAGGCGCTGGCCGATTCTTTACCTGCTTTTTCCATTACCGAAATAGGCAGCGGCGGCGGCGATAACCTCGATGCGATTGGTCGCTGGGCCGGCCGCCGGCAAAAAGAAATGAAAGGCGGCGGTATCGATGTCAACCCCGAATGTGTGCGGTACGCCGCCGGCAGGTTCCCGGCATTCACTTTCACCCATGCCGATTATCGCGACCTGCATTTCGAAGAGCGGCCCGATATTCTTTTTTCGGCTCTTTTCTGCCATCATTTCAGCAGCGAAGAGCTGGTAACGCAGCTTCGCTGGATGTACGAGCATTGCCGTGTCGGCTTTTTTATCAACGACCTGCACCGGCATCCGCTGGCATATCATTCCATCAAATGGCTGACACGGATATTCTCCCGCTCGCCGCTGGTTCGCAACGATGCGCCCATTTCGGTACAGAGAGGATTCAGCCGGCGCGACTGGATGCAGATTCTATCACAGTCAGGGATACACGAAGCACAGGTTTCCTGGAAATGGGCTTTTCGCTGGTGTATCGTAGTAAAGAAAAACGCCCGTGGAACGCATTGACACCGAGGTGGCGATCGCCGGCGGCGGACTGGCCGGTCTTACCGCAGCCATCCTGCTGGCGCGGCGGGGTTATAAAGTGGTGCTCATAGAAAAGAATTGTTACCCGTTTCACCGCGTTTGCGGAGAATACGTCAGCGAGGAAAGCCGGCCTTTCTTGCAGGCGCTGGGCCTCGACCTCCCGGCCAGCATATACCCGCTTGTCAGGAAGCTGCAACTTTCGGCGCCGGGCGGCTTCTCGCTTGCCACCGATCTCTTGCCCGGTGGCTTTGGCATCAGCAGGTACTGCCTGGATGCGATGCTGGCGGGGCTGGCCCGGGAAGCGGGCGTTACCCTGCTGCTGTCGCAGAAGGTGGAGTCGCTGCAATATGAGAACGGACAACATTTCGTTGTTGCAGGCAGGCAGCAGATTACCGCCAGGCTGGTACTGGGCTGCTTTGGCAAAAGGAGCAACATCGATATAAAGCTGAACCGGCCCTTTGTACGCGAAAAAGCCGGCCGGTTGAGCAACTACGTAGCGGTTAAATACCATGTGCGGTATAACCATCCCCGCGATACCATTGCGCTGCACAACTTCGACCAGGGCTATTGCGGTATATCGGCTGTCGAGAACGACCGGTATTGCCTTTGCTACCTGACGCTGGCCGGTAACCTGGCGAAGAGTGGTAACGACATTCATCGCATGGAAACCGGGATACTGGCGCGAAACCCCTTTCTTCACCGCATCTGGGAAGCGGCAGATTTTGGCGACCGCAGGCCGCTCAGTATTTCGCAGGTGTCGTTTGCAGCAAAATCGAAAGTGGAAGATCATGTGCTGATGCTGGGCGATGCCGCGGGCCTGATCACGCCGCTTTGCGGCAATGGCATGAGTTTGGCTTTTCATTCGGCCAAGCTGGCTGGCGCCCTGGCAGATTCGTTTCTGCAGGGCAGTATTTCGCGCGATGCCATGGAGCGGGCTTATTGCCGGCAATGGCAGCAGCATTTCGGCCGCCGGCTGCAGGCGGGAAGAACCATTCAGTCTTTTTTCGGTCATCCCCGGCTGACCAACTGGTTACTGCGTGCGGGAAAGATTTCTCCCCGGTTTACCCGGTTCCTGGTCGATCAGACCCACGGCGACCCGTTCTGATTTTTAGGGGCGTTCGAATTTTCAGTAAAATCTGAAAATCCTATTTTTATGGTATGAAACTGGAAGAAGCCCGGCAACAATTCATACAGTCATGGGGTGCATTTGCCACGCAATGGGGAATCAATAAAACCATGGCGCAGATACATGCGTTATTACTGGTATCAACCAGGCCGATGTCGCACGATGAAATGATGGAAGCCCTGCAGCTCAGCCGGGGGAATGTGAACATGAATATCCGCGAGCTGGTTAACTGGGGGCTGGTGCAGAGAGTAGTGATGGCTGGCGAACGGCGGGAGTTTTTCAGCGCCGAGAAAGACATCTGGAAAGTAGCGAGGGTCATTGTGAAGGAAAGGAAAAAACGAGAGCTGGAACCCATGTTGCAGGTATTGGAAGAATTACAGCGGGTGGAAGGCGACAAAAAAGACCCCGAGCTGAAAGCGTTTACCGAAACTGTCGGCAGCATCGGCAAATTCGCGAAGCAGGCCGACAAGTCTATGGAGGTAATAATGAAAGCCGATGAGTCGTGGTTCTGGGGCAGCCTGGTAAAATGGTTCAAATAAAGAGCATGAGCAGCAAAAAAACACTGGTAATGGGGGCTTCGGATAACCCCCACCGTTACAGCTACCTGGCCGTCAATAAGCTGAGGGCTTTCGGCCATCCGGTGGAAGCCATTGGCCGAAAGGCGGTAACCGTAAGCGACGTGCAGGTAAGCACGGTGCCGCTTCCGTTGCAGAACATCGATACCGTAACGATGTATCTTTCTCCCGAGAACCAGCGGCCTTACTACGATTATATCCTCGGCCTGCATCCCAAAAGAATTATTTTCAATCCCGGCGCCGAGAACGAAGAACTGGCAGCAAAGGCAAGGGCGATGGGTATTCATCCGCAGGAAGCCTGCACGCTGGTGCTGCTGAGTACAGGCCAGTATTGATGCGGCGGTATGCCGGTTATGCACCGGTGTGCGAAATTAATTTTTTCATAACAGTTGCCGGTAGCGCAACACAGCGGCTTTTTTGGTAATTTCCAAAAACCCATTTTTATATGTTATGGAGAAAATTCAACGGTGATCTGATCGATCTTCCGATCAAAGACGCCGTAGAAAAAGCCATTCAGCGGGAAAGCAACAATGGCTATCACCTGAAGGTTTGCATCGGTACCGACTCACAGGTAAAAGGCAGTGAAACGGAATTTGCCACCGTGATCGTTTTTCTGCGTGAAGGCCGTGGCGGCTTTATGTTCATTCACAATGAAAAGACCCGCCAGAAATATTCCATCAAGGAGCGCATGCTGGTAGAAGTGGCGCGCAGCATCGAGATCGCCTACGAGCTTTGCCCGCTGTTCACCGAGTATAATGTTGATATGGAAGTGCATGCCGATATCAATACCAATCCGCATTTCAAAAGCAATGATGCGCTGAAAGAAGCGATGGGATATATCCTGGGAATGGGCTTTGCCTTCAAGGCCAAACCCGAGGCGTTTGCCAGCAGCAGCTGCGCGAATAAGGTGGTGAACTAACTCGCTGCATTCATCTCTGCAATCATTTGCAGCAGCTTGTCGCGCCCCTGGCCTTTGACCGCGCTGGTTACTACGTGAGCCGGCAGGAACTGCCACGACTTCCGCATCTCCTGCAAAAAATCCTTCACGTTCTTCGTCACTGTGCGCTGGTTCTCTTTGTCGGCCTTTGTAAATACCAGGGTAAAGGGCAGTTCCCATTCTCCCAACTGGTTTACAAATTCAAGATCTATTTTCTGCGGCTCGTGCCGGCCGTCGATCAGCACAAAAAGATTTACCAGGTTTTCCCGCTTGCGCAGGTAATTCTCGATCATTTTCGTCCACTGTTTCCGTTGCTGTTGCGACACTTTGGCAAAGCCGTACCCCGGCAGGTCCACCAGGTACCATTTCTGCACGGCCCCGCCGGCACCTTCCTGGCTCAGCACCTCGAAATGGTTGATCAACTGGGTTTTTCCCGGGGTGCCCGAGGTCTTGGCCAGCTTCTGGTTGCTGGTAAGCATATTGATCAGGGATGATTTCCCCACATTGCTGCGGCCGATAAACGCGTATTCGGGCCGGTCGGCCGGCGGACATTTCTCCCAATCGGGACTGCTAACCAGGTAGCTGGCTTTGTTGATCTGCATGGAACAAAGATAAAATTGCCTTAATTTCGGCCTCTTATTATCTAAAACAAAACATCCCGACAGATGGCTGAAGCGATATTGATGCCCCGTTTGAGCGATACGATGACCGAAGGGGTCATTGCCGCCTGGCATAAAAAGGTGGGCGATCCCGTGAAGAAAGGCGAACTGCTGGCAGAAGTGGAAACCGACAAGGCGACCATGGACCTGGAAAGCTATAAAGACGGTACGCTGCTGCATATAGGCACCGAAAAGGGCGGCAAGCTGCAGGTGAACGATCTGCTGGCCATTATCGGCAACCAGGGTGAAGATATCAGTGCGCTGCTGGCCGGCGCCAAAGGTGGGTCGGCCCCTGCACCGAAAGCGGAAGCGCCTGCAGAGAAAGCTCCGGCAGCGGAAAAGCCCGCGGGCAATGCACCCGACCTTGGCAAAATGGAAGAAGTGATCCTCATGCCGCGTCTGAGTGATACCATGACCGAAGGGGTGATTGCTGCCTGGCATAAGAAAGTGGGCGATAAAGTGAATAAAGGCGATCTGTTGGCCGAGATCGAAACCGATAAGGCGACCATGGACCTGGAAAGCTATAAAAACGGCACGCTGTTATACATAGGCGCCGATAAGGGCGCCAAAGTACCGGTGAACGCATTGCTCTGCGTGATCGGCGAAGAAGGAAAGGTGGATGTGGACGCCATTAAGGCAGCCGCAGCGGGCAGCGCCATAGCAGCGCCCGCCGCCAGCACCGAAGCCGCCCCGGCACAGGCAGCGGCGGCGACCGGTTCTGCCACGGCTGACAACAGCCAGGAGAATGGCCGGGTAAAAGCCTCGCCGCTGGCCCGCAAAATTGCCGCTGAAAAAGGCATCAACCTGAACCAGGTACAGGGTACCGGCGACGGTGGGCGCATCGTGAAATCGGATATAGAAAGCTTCACACCAGCCAAAGCGGCTGCTGATACCAAGGCAGCATCCTCCGCGGCAGCGGTACCGTCGGCTCCTGCGGGCCAGGTAAGCTTCGAAGACAAGCCGGTTTCGCAAATGCGGAAAGTGATCGCCAAGCGCCTGTC
>JBDHYM010000212.1:0-5127 GCA_039811405.1 Flavihumibacter sp.
GGTGGTTATACATGATCTGTGGCAGCCACTCCACGAACAGTTGCCGGCTCACATTTTGCGTCTCCTTCATATTCATCATGTAATAGTCGCGGTTGTTGTCGTGCCCGATGTACTTCTGGTACAGCCGGGGGATATCGGTGTTCCGTTTTGTGCTATCTGCCGTACGCATATACCAGTTGGAAACGAGCTCCTGCCCGTCGGGGTTGATGTGCGTGAACAGTATAATAACGTTGTCGAGTATGCGAAGTGTTTCGGGGTCCTTCCTGTTCACGAACCGGGTAATGGTGGCGATGAGCTGGTGAGTGCCCACTACTTCGGTGGCATGGATGCCGCCGTCGATCCAGATCACCGCTTTTCCTTTTTCCGCCAGCGCCCTTGCTTCTTCATCGGTCAGGTTTTCTGCGCGGGCCAGCTTTTGCGAGATGGCTTTATATTCATCCAGGTTCCTGATGTTTTCGGGCGAAGACACGATCATCATGTATTGCCGCCGTCCTTCTTCCGTCGGGCCAATATCCACCAGCTTCACACGGTCGGATACTGCTGCGATCGCCTTAAAATATTTCTCGGTTTGGGTGTAGTTGGCGAGTCGGTAGTCGTCGCCGATATTGAATCCGAATATCTCTTTCTCCGTGGGCAGGTCCTGGGCCTGCGCCGCGGCGGACAAAACCAGTAACCAGCAAAAAACGACCTGTTTCAACAATGCACCTGTTTTCATGATGTAAATTTGACGAGGGCTCAATTTACAGCGGGCGCGCGGTACCCTCTACAACGATTTTGGCTAATCGACGGGCTGCACGCACCTGCTTTCTGCTTAAATTCAGGCAATACCGGTATAAAAGAGGTTGTATGAAAGATCAGCGACCCTAATAAAAAGAGGCTGCCTCGCAATCTGAGACAGCCTCCTGAAAAAAATCGGCAGCTATTAAGGCATGATGATCATGCCTGGCTTCGGTGTAATGCCCACCAGCTCTATATCAAATACCAGGTCTTCTCCCGCCAGCGGATGATTGGCATCGAGCAGGATGACGTCTTCGAGTACATCGGTAATTACCACCGGCACCACCTGTCCCTGCGTATTGTTCAGGTTCAACCGCATACCTTTTTCCAGCGGCATGCCATCGGGCACCTGGTCTTTCGGAAATTCAATGATCATTTCGGGATTCTTCGGTCCGTATGCCTCTTCCACCGGGATATTCACGGTTCGCTTGTCGCCCACTGCCATTCCCAGCACCCCATTGTCAAAACCGGCGATCACCATGCCACTGCCCACCTCAAACTCCAGCGGGTCACGACCTTCGCTGCTATCGAACGTGGTGCCGTCGGTCAACCGGCCATGGTAGTGAACTTTTACCGTATCACCGGCTTTTACTTGCTCCATAAATTTTATTTTGTTGATCGGTAAAGCTACGGAAACCGGCGTTTATCTTTGGAACTTTAAATTCTTGGTTTACAAGACTATGGATTATACAGGCATCCGTATCGTGTTCATGGGTACGCCCGCTTTTGCCGTGGCTTCGCTCGATGCCCTCTGCAAAGCCGGCTGCCAGGTAGTGGGTGTGGTTACCGCACCAGATAAGCCCGCCGGCCGCGGCATGCAGGTGCAGCAGTCGCCCGTTAAGGCGTACGCACTGGCGCGTCACCTGCCCCTGCTGCAGCCCGTGAAGCTGCGCGACCCGGCTTTCCTGGAAGCGCTGGCTGAATGGAAGGCCGACTTGCAGGTAGTAGTGGCCTTTCGCATGCTGCCCGAGATCGTATGGGCGGCACCGCCCCTGGGCACTATCAATGTACATGGCTCATTATTGCCCCAATACCGCGGCGCGGCACCCATCAACTGGGCGGTGATCAACGGCGAAACCCAAACAGGCGTCACCACTTTCAAGCTGCAGCACGCCGTCGATACAGGCAATATCCTGCTGCAGGCCGTTCTGCCGATCGGCCCGCACGAAAATGCAGGATCGGTGCACGACCGGATGATGCAGCAGGGCGCTGAATTACTGGTGGAAACGATCCGGAAACTGGCCGACGGCTCCCTGCACGAAATACCGCAGCCGCAGAACAACGCGGCCTTGCGACACGCGCCAAAGATATTCACCGATACCTGCCGCATACACTGGGAAAAACCGGGGCAGGAGATCTATAACCTGGTACGCGGCCTCTCTCCCTACCCCGCCGCTTTCACCGAACTGGAAGGAAAGAACCTGCGCATATTCGACGCCGTCGTGGAAAAAGAAAAACCCACCGTTCGACCGGGCGAATTTTCGACCGACAAAAAAACTTTCCTGAAATTCGCTACCGGCGATGGTTACCTGTCGCTGAAGGAAATCCAGCTGGAGGGCAAGAAAAAAATGGCCGTGCAGGATTTTCTCCGTGGTTACCGCTTTCAAACCAATGTACCTGAACCATGATCAGCTACAACCCCAAAGACTGGTTCTCACTCATTTTTAAACTCCACAAGGCAGATACCTTCCGCCAGTTGGCGCCCCTGCTGCTGGCCATTGCTTTCTATGCCGCTTTTGTGGCGGTGCTGGAAGTGGAATGGCTGCGACTTTCGCAGAACAGCGTCTGGAAAAATATCACCCTGATGCACAGCCTGCTGGGTTTTGTCATCTCCATGCTGCTGGTATTCCGCACGAATACCGCCTACGACCGCTGGTGGGAAGGCCGTAAGCTCTGGGGTGCTCTTACCAACAACTCCCGCAACCTAGCTATCAAGCTCAATGCCCTGTTGCCGGCATCAGATGAAGTGAATCGCCATTTCTTCCGCAAAGCCATCCCCCTCTATGCGACGGTGCTGCGCGACCACCTCCGTGCTGAAAGAACGCGGCTGGCGCTCGACAGCGCCGATCACCCCGAGCTCAATATCGATCACAGCCGGCACCAGCCCAACCAGGTGGCGGCCCTGCTCATGAACAGGGTCAATGAGCTCTGCCGGCAGCACGTCATCACCGGCGAGCAACTGCTTTTCCTTAACAACGAACTACTCAGCTTCACCGATATATGCGGCGCCTGCGAACGTATTAAAAACACACCCATTCCTTTTTCTTACAGCGTGTTTATCAAGAAATTCGTATTTGTATATGTGCTCACCCTGCCCATTGGTTTCGTTTTCAGCCTGGGCTACCTGGTGATACCGGTGGTAACTTTTGCCGCTTATGTGCTGATCAGCCTTGAACTGATCGCCGAAGAGATCGAAGACCCCTTTGGAGGCGACCCCAACGATGTTCCCACCGATAAGATCGCCGGCAATATCAAGACCCATATAACGGAGATCCTTACCCGATAACTCAATCGTATGTTCCGGCAGTTCCTGAAAATAATCGTACCCGCTTTTTTGCTGGCCGCCTGCGGCGGGAGCAGGAAAACAAGCCTGTCCGTAACACCGGCGCCGGCAAGAAACTTACCAGCCCTTCCTGCTTCTACCCTCTACATACCGGTGAAGGTTGCCATCAAACCCTTCCTGGAGATGGCGGAGAAAATGGCGCCGCGTGAAATCACCAGCACCGGCTGGCCGGCCTATATCAACAGCAGTTGCGATTTCAGGTACAAATACCGTTTTGTACGCTCGGTTTTCCGGTTCGCCTGCATCAATAACCAGGTGCAGGTGACCATGAACGGGGAATACCAGATCGCCGGCAGCCAGTCGGTCTGCGTGCTTAACCAGCCTGTTTCACCGTGGGTGAACGGCAGTTGCGGCTTTGCGCCCGAATCCATGCGCCGGGTCAATATCAGTCTCAGCAGCCAATTGCGCTTTCTGCCCGATTACCGGTTACAGACCAGCACGGCCGTGTCGAAGGTTACGGCGATCGACAAATGCCTGGTGACGGTTTTTAACAATGATGTTACCGCGCAGGTAACCGACAGCATCGCAGCTTCGGTGAACGCCTATGGCAAAAACATCGACGCCGTGGTCAACAGCATGCGCTTCGACAACTACCTGCAGCCACTGGCAGAAAAAGCAGGCCGGAAGATTCCGTTAAGCACCTATGGATATATGAAGCTGAACGCCAGTAATATCAACCTGGGCCCGATCAATTTCAGCAGCGATACACTTCGGTTTACCGCCGCCGTTAGCTGCTATCCCGAGATCAGTTCCGACAGCATAAATAGTTCCGTTACCAACAGCCTGCCGCCCCTGGGCGCCGCGGCCTCGGGCAATGGCTTTACCATCACCACCAACGCCATTTACGACTATACGACCATCGACACGCTGCTGACCCGGACCCTGCACAACCGGGAATTCGACATCAAAGGGGAGAAAATAAAAATCAGCAAGGTGCAGGTACGCGGGCTTGATCATTACCGCGTCGAATTCAAGCTGGTATTCACGGGTACGAAGCGGGGAACGCTCATCCTGTCTGGCACCCCCGAACTCGACCTGCAGCAACAGACCATTTCTGTACCCGACCTCGAATTCGACCTCAACTCTTCCAGCCTCGTGTTACAGATCGGGAAAACATTTTTCAGCCAGCGAATACTCGACAACCTGCGCAGCCAGGCGAAAGTGGATGTTCGCGACCTCTATTATAAAAACAAGGCAAAGATCGACGCGCAACTGAACCGCTCCGTCAGCACGGGGATCGACCTGGAGGGCAATACAAACCAGCTTCGCCTCAACGGGCTCATCATCAACAAAGACAATGTGCAGGTGCAGGCTTCCGTAGCCGGCAACATCAGCCTGCTGATCAGCGAGGTGCCCGGCTTTTAACGGGCATCGAACCAAAGCGGCGTTTCATCATTCCAGTCGCCGTTATAATTGATGAAGAGTTCTTCACCGGCGTTAATGGCGCGCATGGCCGTTACTTTCATCATCGCCGCTTCAAAATCCATTTCGTATTCGCAATTACTCTGATACGAATGATTGTACAGCGGTATATACCCCAGCGCCATACAGCATTCGGCACGGTCATATCCCCATTCGAAAATATAATCGTGCAAAACGGTTTGGTCGAGGTGCGCGCGATCGGCCGCCGGCAATACAATCACCGGGCTGTGCTCCACCACGGTACCCGCGGCGATAAACGCAGTGGTATATACGCCCCGGCCCATCGCAGCCGTAGGCGCTATCACCAGGCATGGCAAAATCATGCTGCAATATAGGCCCGAGGCTGTACATTTGAAGCATGCCCG
>JBDHYM010000213.1:0-5095 GCA_039811405.1 Flavihumibacter sp.
CTGCGCTGCAATTTCTTCTCCACGCTTTCCAGGTCTTTCAGTTGCAGCTCGGTATCGATAATGTCTTTGTCGCTTACGGGGTTGATAGGCCCTTCTTCGCGCAGGATATTCTCATCTTCGAAACAGCGGATCACGTGTACGATGGCATCCACTTCCCGGATATTTGCCAGGAATTTATTGCCGAGCCCTTCGCCCTTGCTGGCGCCTTTTACCAGTCCGGCGATATCCACGATCTCGATCTGCGTCGGTACGGTGCGATTGGGTTTTACCAGCTCGGCCAGCTTGTCCAGTCGCTCGTCGGGCACGTCTACAAGGCCCACGTTCGGTTCAATGGTACAGAACCGGTAGTTGCTGGCCTGTGCTTTGGCGCTGATACTCACTGCATTGAAAAGGGTCGATTTGCCTACGTTGGGTAATCCCACAATACCTGCCTGTAATCCCATCGATGAAAACGTTTTAAATTGATTAGCTGTTTCGGGCCGCGAAGATACAACCGGATTTCACTATTTTCATGTTTTCACCCATTCCTGCTTATGGCCCTCAATTATGTCTGGATCGCTTTCTTTGTAATAGCCTTTGTTTTCGGCTTGTTCAAGCTGGTATTCCTGGGCGATACCGAGATATTCAAGAAGCTGGTAGACGGTACTTTCGATTCGGCCAAATCGGCCGTGATGGACGTGGCTTTTCCGCTGACCGGCGCCATGGTCTTTTTCCTGGGACTGCTGAACATTGCCGAAAAAGCGGGCGCCGTTCGTTTCATGGCGCGATTGCTCAACCCGCTCATGCGCCGGATCTTTCCCGAAGTACCCGACCAGCACCCGGCCATGGGCCAGATGATCATGAATTTTTCGGCCAACCTGCTGGGCCTCGACAATGCCGCCACGCCTTTCGGCCTGAAGGCCATGGAAAGCCTGCAGTCGCTGAACCCGCAAAAGGAAACGGCCACCAATGCGCAGATCATGTTCCTGGTGCTGCATACGTCGGGACTGACGATTATACCGTTAACGATCATTGCTTACCGCATTTCTGCCAACAGTCACGAGCCGGCTTCGATCTTTATTCCCTGTGTGCTGGGCACGCTGGTTACCACGCTCGCTTCGGTGATCATTGTCGGTATCTGGCAACGCATTAAATGGGATGCCGTTTTGTTCGGCTGGATCGGTTCGGCCGTGGCATCGGTTTTTCTGCTCTTGTACCTGGTAAACGGTATGACGCCCGAGGCAAAAGAAACCTTTTCGAAAGTGGCGGGCAACATGCTGCTCTTTGTTATCATCATCAGTTTTGTAGTGGGCGGCGTGGTGAAAAAAGTGAATGTATTCGATGCTTTTATCGATGGCGCGAAAGACGGCTTTTCGGTTATACTCAAGATCATTCCCTATCTCGTAGGCATGCTGGTAGGGATCAGGGTATTCCGCGAAAGCGGCGCGCTGGATTATGTGATCAGCGGACTGGGATGGCTGATTGAAAAAGCGGGACTGCCTACCGATTTCGTGCCGGCCCTGCCGGTAGCTATCATGAAACCGTTCAGCGGCGGCGGGGCCCGCGGCCTGATGCTCGATGTTTTTGCCAACCCTGCATATGGCCCTGATTCTTTCGTGGGAAAAACAGCCTCTATTTTCCAGGGTTCGGCCGATACTACGTTTTATATTATAGCCCTGTATTTCGGTAGTGTGGGTATCAAGAAAGTGCGCTATTCGATCTGGGCGGGCATGATGGCCGATTTTATCGGGGTGATTGCGGCGATTGTGATTGCATATAGTTTCTTTAAGTGAGGAGGCTTTGTGTGTAAACCGTTGCGGTTCTCGCAGAGAGAGGTGTTTTGGTTGTGTGTGATATTGGACAATTTTGGCTCGCGTTGGTTTCACGTTGGTTCACGCCAAGCCCGCAAAGGAGCAAAGACGCAAAGTTTTTTCTTATAGATCTGTTGGTTCCTGTTCCTTATTGTTTTTCTACAGGCAGCTTTTTCGCAGTGTGCGGAGGCTTTTATGAGAAAGTATATTTACTGCAGAATAATTGAGTTTATAAAACAAATCCCTTTGCGTCTTTGCTCCTTTGCGGGCTTGGCGTGAACCAACGCGAATCAAGCCGCCCGCACCCAGACGCACATCACTTGCCCGCCTTTCCCAGCACCAGCAGGCCCGTTACCACAGATACCAGCCCTGCGAGCAAAATGGCCAGCTTCGAAATATCCTGCCAGCCCGCATTGTCAAAGGCCAGTACGGTGATGAATATCGACATCGTGAAACCAATGCCAGCCAGCACCGACATCCCTATAAGCTGCAGCCAGGAAGTGCCGGTAGGTAATTCGCTCCAGCCCAGCCGGATCATCAGCCAGGCAAAGAGAGAAATACCCAGTGGTTTACCGATAACCAGCCCGGCGAACACACCAACGCTCAGCGGGGAAAGCAATCCTTCCGTCCATCCGGCCGGTAAAATGATGGCGGTATTAGCGAGGGCGAACAGGGGCAATACCACAAAATGCACGGGATCGTGCAGCCGGTGAATATAGGTTTCCAGTTTGCCGATCGGCACGGCGAGCGCCAGTAATACACCCGCAATAGTGGCATGTATGCCCGAGTTGAAAAGAAAATACCAGAGCAGCAATCCGAAGGGAAAGAGCAGCCAGCCCGAAAAACGTTTGCTGCGGGTAATCAGCCAAAGCAGCAGCAGCAGTATGGCTGCGTACAAAAGGGAAAGCCAGCTTATGTCATTTCCGTAGAAAACGGCTATCACGATAATGGCGCCCAGGTCGTCGATGATGGCCAGCGCCATCAGGAATACTTTCAGCGCCAGGGGTACTCGCTTGCCGAGCAGCGAGGCGACGCCCAATGAAAAAGCAATGTCGGTTGCCATCGGTATGCCCCAGCCGTTGTGGTAATCTGTATTGCGGTTAATGAGCAGGAAGATGGCTGCGGGTACCAGCATGCCGCCGATGGCGCCGGCGATGGGCAGCGCGGCCTGCCGGGGCGACGACAGTTCACCTGCCAGCAACTGTTTTTTGATTTCCATGCCCACTACAAAAAAGAAGCTGGCCATCAACGCGTCGTTGATCCATGCGATCAGGTCGTGCGGCAGGTGCAGGGGGCCGGGCACGGTCGTCTTTTTTTCGATAAATCCGAGATAGGCCGCCGACCAGGGTGAGTTGGCGAGGATCAGTGAAATAACTGTACAGGCCAGCAGGGTGATGCCCACCGCGCGGCTGTCCTGAATAAATTCCCGCAGGCTGCTGATGGCCTGTGTTCGTATTTTTTTTATCAGTTTTATGTTACCCATAACTAATGATTGTCAGCCATGGCGGGCAGGCAGTTCGCCTCGCCAGGCGGCAGTATACTCCTGGCATCATTGATTGATGACAGGATCTTCGTACAGCTCGAATTTTGTTTTCGGCCGCCGCGTTTCCAGCCATTTGAAACCCCTGATCCGCATCTCTTCGTGGTTCACCTGGCGGAAGGGGCTCATTTTCCCCTGCACCTCGCTTCTGAATACCACACGCCGCAAACCCTCACCGTTGAAATACATATCTATGATATCGGCGCTGGCGCGGTTGACGCCGGTATAGGCGCTGTCTTCGTCTTGCGCATAGTAAATGCTTTCGGCCGAACCTTTCGCCCGCATGTGGTCCATCCGGCCATCTGTAAAATAGCCGTTGATGGTATGTCCTTTGATCTGGTTATAAAAGCCCTCGCTGGTTCGGTTTATGATCAGCCCGTTTTCAAATACATGAATGCGGCGGGGTTGCCGGTCGCTGGTGAAAAGGTACATGGTATCGCCGGTGATCTGGCTGTGGTTGGCCCAGGCGATGGGTTCCCGGAAGAGCCGGAAAACAGAATCGATGCCCGAATAGAAAAGGCTGTCGCAGATGGCCTGCAGCGAGTCGCTGAAAATACGAACATGGTGGTAGGCAAGGAAGTACCGGTTCCGGTTGCTGGTATCGCCGGGGTCGAGCATTACCACCTGGTAGGCCGCATCGTTCTTTACCGTGCTGTCGCGGCTAAGCGAATCGGGTCGCAGAAAAGTTTTTTCATAGCCGGCCATATCGGTAATACGGCCCGAATACAGGGTGTCGGCCGTCACGTAGGTGGAGTCTTTTTTCTGCTGGATGATCATCAGCGGCCGCTGCGTGGCCAGCATGGTGCTTTTTTTCCGGTCGGCCTGCAGCTCGCCGGCGAGGATATCGATGCCCTGCGCCGTATCCCGAAAAACGGCGCTGCCGCGTGCAAAGCTGAGGCCCGTACTGTCGTCGAAACTGACCACATCACCGGTGATAAAGCTGCTGCCATCCTGTATCTGCGGGCGCCTGCCGAAGCTGGCCTGCTTCGTACGCATGTCGTAGTAACCGTCGCTGGTGCGGATGGTGCGCCGCCCTGAATCGGAGCGTATAAGCGTCTCCGTTATAAAAGTGACTTTCTGCGTTTCCGTATTATACAGCAGGGAGTCGGTGTCCACGTCGGTGTCGGGGTCGCGCATGCGAACACTGTCCTTGAAATAGACGTCTTTCAGGTCGCCGTAATAGGTGGCCTGCCGGCTGGTGAGCACGGTTTTGCCGCTCACCACTTTACCGCCGTTGGTATAGATACCGATCTTGGTATCGGTATCGTACTCGAGCTCGTTGGTGGTCAGCTCGCCCTTGCCGTCGGTGAGCCGCACATTTTTGTTCAGGTATGCTTTTTTCGTATCCGAATAATAGATCAGGTACTGAGAATAGGTATGAATGCTGTCGGCGTCGTTGATATGCACATTGCCGAATGCTTCCACGATACCGGTACGCTGGTTGATAACAGCGCTGTCGCAATAGAATTTGGTATTATTCTGCTGCAGGAAAACCCTTCCCGCCAGCATTTGCAATTCGGTCACCGAGTCTTTGCGCTGGTACCGCAGCCGGTCGGCCTGTTTGATGATCACCACATCGGTGGTATCGGCGCCGGGACGCATGGTCACCTGGGCAGAAGCGGCCTGGCTGACGGCGAGCAGCAGCAGTGCAAAGAGGCAGCGCCACAAGCAGCGGTACAATTTCATCGGTCGTTATTGGCGGCACTTGAATCGGCCAGCGGCGCCTGCAGCGGGCTGTTTTTGTCTTTTTTACCGAATACCGAAA
>JBDHYM010000214.1:0-5076 GCA_039811405.1 Flavihumibacter sp.
GAGCCGCTGCACTATAGCGAAAATTTTGAAAGAAGGCTGCTGGGCGCCTGGGCATCGTACCCGCACTGGCAGGACATAGCGTATGACCAGAACTTTCGTGTTAACGAAGTGGTACCCGGCGACCGGAATATTTCGATGGTGCAGAAAGTGATGCCGTACACGGCGGTCGATAATTATGCGGGCGCACAAAAGCTGCTGGAAGCAGTGCTTACGCCGCAGTCGAAGCTGCGTTTCCGTTACTACCTGAAAACAAACAAAGCGGTGGAAAGCCTTACCGTGCGATGGGCAGCCGATAGCCTCGGTAAGCTCGACCTGGTAATTGCCCGTCCGGAAACCAACCAGTGGAAATGGGTGGAGCTGACCTTTGCACAGTTTCTTGCACAGCATCCCGCACTGCAAAGCAGGGAGCAGGTGCCCGTTCATGCGCTGGCTTTTCTCGCGAAGATTCCGCAGGCCGATCCGGCCATGCCGATTTATTTTTCGCTCGATGATATCAGCCTCGATGCCATGCAACCCGCCCGCTTCCGGTTCGAACAGCCGTCGGTGACGAAGCTGCCCGAATTTCCCGCTTTCATAGCAGCATCGCCGTATCATCCCGGCGCGGCGCTGCAATGGAAGGCCACCTGGCCCGGTGACGCCAGCCAGGTGCAGACCGAGATCAGCGAGTATGCCGGCGAAGCCGTGCTGCAGCGGGTAAACTGGAAACGGGCCGGTGACAGTTGGACGGCGAACATCGCCGCGCTACAATTGCCGGTGGGCATTTACCGTGCACGCACCTACGCGCGTACAGGCAACCAGGTGAGAGGCACTACCGACCTGGTCTTCCGGGTGGCGCCTGAACAATATGACGGTCATCCGCGGTTGCTTTTTGATGAGAAAGGCCGTACCAGGATGATCGAGAAATTCCAAACAAGCGAATACCGTTCCCTGCTGGATGGAATCGTTCAGCAGGCGCGCGCCGAACGCAGCAAGATACCCGTGAACAGCCTGGTATTCGACCTCGACCAATTCCCTGACGAAGACTGGTTGCCCACCTGGTCGTCGTGGGGCAACCGGATATACCATACGGGTGAAGCTTTGCGCCAGAATGCAAGGGCATATGCGTTCGCGGGCGATAAGGAAGCGGGCGAATATGTGCGCGCCGTGCTGGTACGGCTCTCGTCGTGGCCCAACTGGACGCACCCCTGGCAAACAAAAAGAGGGCGTTTCAGCGAGCACCGTACCGGTAGCTGGGCGCACCGCGTGGCCGAAGCGTACGATCTCGTATATGCGCTGATACCCGAGAACGAGCGGAAGCAGATCAGGCATGCGCTGATCAAAAACATCATCGGCGGCGCGCATGTTACCTACGTGGTCGACGACAATATCACCGGCGCCACCTCCAACTGGCTGGCTATGACCCTCGGCGGATCGCTGATGAACCTTGCAGCCATTGCCGGCGACGGTCCCGATACCGACAACCTTGAAACGGAGATCGTAGGCGCGGTGTTCAAGCTGGATAAAATGCTGAACCGCGTGGTCGATTCTGTCGATGGCGCCTGGGGCGAAGGGCTCGGCTATAATAATTACAGCATGACCAACCTGGCTTACAGCCTTCCTTCGTTGCAACGGGTATTCGGGGTGGATCTGTCTGCGCCGATACGCAACAGTTTCAATGAATTCATCTGGGGCGGACTGATTCGCAAGAAAGAATGGTTTGAATATGGCGATTCGGACGGCAAGATGGGGCCGGCCAATCATTGGGCCTACCTGTTGCAGCGCTATCGCGATCCGCGCCTGGCATGGTACTATGATCACCAGCGAAAAGACGGCGCCACTTACTACGAAGATGTGGTGTACGACCTGAAAGACATCCCCCGGAAAAATCCATTCGGAGAGAACCCGGTGAAAGCATTCCGCCAGGTGGGTACAACCGTTTTCAAAAGCGGGTGGGACAGTACCGATATGGTGTTTGTAATGCGTACCGGGCCTTTCTACAACCACCAGCACCTCGACCAGGGCAGTTTCTGGTTTGCCGATAAAGGAGAAGTTTTTGTGGAAGAACGGCACCTGCACAACTCGAACTATTACGATGACCCCATCTATCAGTCGCATCTCATACAGCCGGTCGGGCACTCGACCATACTGGTCGACAGTAATGCGCAAAGCCAGCGCACCGGTGATCACCGCAGCTTTGCCAAAGGGTTCGACGACTATGCATACCTCGCCTCTTTTGTAGACGGAGCGGGCGCTGCTTTCTCTTCGGGCGATATCGGCCGGCTTTACTGGGGCAAGCTGAAATCGCTGCGCCGGAATGTGCTGTACCTGAAACCGCGTGCCGTGCTGATGATAGATGTGGCTGTGCCGAATGAAAAAGACGCATCGGTGGAGTTGCTTTACCAAACGGAGAAGCTGTCGTCGATCGAAGCGGGCAATAAGCAGTCGATGATAAAGAAAGACAAGGCAACCTTGTACATTCAGCACCTGATACCGGCTACCGTACAGGTTACTGCGCATGAAACGCCGCATTACCTGAAAACACTTAACTCGCCGGTGCCGCTGGAAAAAGAAGGGCTGTTGCAGGTAGAGGCCGTTACCAAAGGCGAACCGCTGGTGATGACCAACCTGCTTACCACCGAGCCGCCCGGATCGATAACCACCGAGAACGGTGCCGAGGCGGTAACGGGTCAATCGGCAGACACGCGTTTCATGGTCAGCAAAACACCTGGCAAGATGATTGCCGTGGCCGATTTCCAAACAGATGCGCTTTGCGCTGCGTGGACGAGCCAGTCGTTGTTGCTGGGGCAGGTAAAGGCGTATAAGGGCAGTGCTTTCTCTTTTTCCTGCGACCAGGAACTGGCAATAGAGACAGATGGGAAAACCTATATAAAATACAGCGTGGAAAAACCGGCAGTATTGCAATGGCAGCCGCAAAAAGGCAAAGCGCGCCGCCTGGTGCTGGAAGCGGGACAACATGCGATTACGTTAAAATAAAACAGATGACTGGGGCCGATAAACTATTTGATCTGGAAGGTAAAACAGCCCTTGTAACGGGCTGCAGCGCCGGTCTCGGCAGCGCCATGGCTGTGGCGCTGGCCGGCGCCGGCGCTGACATCATCGGCGTGGCGCGGCGCGACTGCGACAACGCTGCTGCTGCGGTGAAAGCGAAAGGCCGGCGGTTTACTTCGCTCAATAGCGACCTGGGCGACCGATCGTCTATTTACCGGATGATACGGCAACTCGATGAGTTGCCGCCCGTTGATATACTTATCAACAATGCCGGCACCATTATTCGCAAACCATTGCAGGAGCACGATGACGAAAGCTGGGATACCGTGCTGCAGGTGAACCTGCATGCGCAGTTTATTGTATCGCGCGAAATTGGTACGCGCATGCTGGCGCGCGGTAGCGGCAAGATTATTTTTATCTGTTCCATGCTTTCTTACCAGGGCGGTATCCGGGTGGCGGGCTATACAGCCAGCAAATCGGCGCTGGCCGGGCTGGTAAAAGCATTTTCCAATGAATGGGCAGGTGCGGGCATCAACGTCAATGGTATAGCGCCCGGCTATTTCGCTACCGACAACACCCGCGCGTTGCAAAACGATCCCGAAAGAAATAAAGCGATCCTCGACCGCATACCGGCGGGGCGCTGGGGCAGACCCGAAGACCTGGCGGGCCCCGTTGTTTTTCTCAGCAGTGATGCCGCCGCTTATGTGCATGGTACGGTATTGAATGTTGATGGCGGCTGGATGGGGCGATAGGGTTCGGCGGCCGCTGCACCTGGCAACAGGCGCTGCTTCGGGCGAAGCGGGCGTTTCTGTTTTCTCACCGAGAGCGGGGATTTTTTCTCGCAGAAAGCGGCGTTTTTTGTTTCTCGCAAAGACCGCAAAGGAGCAAAGACGCAAAGGCTTAATACATCCCCCGGGCAAAAGAAAGCCACAAATATTTGCTGTTGTTCGTGAATAATCCACCTTAGTTATTCGCGTGAAAGCTACCCTCTCATACTACCCCTGTTCCTCTGCACGCTACGTGAGAAAGAGGACTACTGAATCAATAAACAACTCCTTTGCGTCTTTGCTCCTTTGCGGTCTTTGCGAGAAACAAAAAATGCCGCTTTCTGCGAGAAAAAAACCACTCTCTGCGGGAAACAAAAAAACAAACGGCCGGCAGCTCTTCGCCGCCGGCCGTTGAGGACACTGGATTATCAGTATTTTTTAGTCCAATAAGCGTTGGCAGGGAATCAATAAAATCTCTAGAAAGGGTACAACAAGAATAGGGAACGGATCAGGTTTCAAGAACCGGATATCAGACTTTACCAATATCCCTGCCGCTTATTGGTGGTAAGGTGTTACTGAACAACGATGGTGCCGCTTTCTATGCGGTTGTCGCCAGTAATAACTTCATAGTAGTAGTTCCCTTTTTCGGGCTTGCTCACCACGGCTGTTTCGCGGTTTCTTACCTTGCTCTGTTTTATTAGTTTTCCCTTTTCCCGGAACAACAACAATTGGTAGCTTTTGCCTTCTTCTCCTTCTACAGAAAAGAAGAGCGCTTGCTGGGAGGCGTTTGTGTAAAGACGTATCAGGTGTTTATTGTTTATGTTTTGCTTCTGGATGATAATGCTGTCTTTGGGTGCCAGGTATGCAATGGAGGCTGCATGCCCCGTGTACAGGGATACGCTGCCGGCTGCCGTTAGCAGGCATACCAGGGTGGTCATAGGTTGGTTGCTTCGCTTCATCTATACGGATTTTAAAATAAAGCGCTGATTTATAAACAGGGTGATAACTAGAAGCGCAGGGTAGGGCACTTCATGTTCTTGTATCCTTCGTCGCCACCTGCCAGCCGGAAGTTTATCTTGAAACCGATATGGTAGTAAGCGTCGTTATTGGTCGCCGTGCCGCGTTTATCGCCGGGTAGGTAACCGTTCCCGCCATTCGCCACGAGCGTAGACTTGTTGGCCATTCTTTCGGCCAGCAGGGCTTTTTGCGTACCGACGCCGAAGTACTGCCCGAACAGGGCCGGATCAACATAGGTAGTGCTTACATCGTCGATATAATCGGTGAAGGTTTTGCGGTGCACCACTTCCAGCGCCAGGCTCAT
>JBDHYM010000215.1:0-5063 GCA_039811405.1 Flavihumibacter sp.
GGCTTTTCAAACTGGGCAGCCACTTCCCGCATGATGTAGATGCTCTCATCTTCTAACATGCGGGGAAAAGCTGGTATATGCGACGGTTGTGACATGTTTCTGCTTGTTTTTCTCAATGTGCTTTTTCCTGGTGCAGTCCGCATTCTTTTTTCGACTGCTCCCACCACCACCTGCCGGCGCGGATATCTTCACCCGGCTCCACAGCACGCGTACAGGGTGCGCAGCCGATGCTGGGAAATCCCTGGTCGTGCAATTTGTTATAGGGAATATTTTCCTGTTGAATATAAGCGAGCAACTGCTCATAGGTCCAGTCGAGCAATGGATTCACCTTTACCAGCCTGCGGCTTTCGTCCCATTCGGCAAAAGGCAGCGAATGCCGGTTCTCGCTTTGTTCGGCCCGCAGGCCGGTGATCCAGGCGCCCGCGCCTTCCAGGGCCCGGTTGAGCGGCTCTACTTTCCGTATATAACAGCACTCTTTCCTGTTTTCGACCGATTCATAAAAGCTGTTCGGTCCTTTTTCCAGCAACAGCTTTTCCAGCTTGTCGGTGGCGGGAAAATAAGCGCGCACAGGTACTTTATACCGGGCGATGGTGCGGTCGAGCACATCATAGGTTTCCTGGAAAAGCCGGCCGGTGTCTAGCGTGAATATTTTTATCGGCAACTGCTGGCGGGCGATCAGGTGGGTAATTACCTGGTCTTCCTGCCCCAGCGAGGTAGAGAACACCGCGCTACCGGGAAATTCACGGGCAATGACCTGCAGTCTTTCGGCAGCGGTCAAACCGGCAAGGGTGATATTTAATTCAGTTGCGTTGATCATGGTGTTCTGTTAATACAAACCGTCGATGCTCAGGTACCTTTCGCCCGTATCGTAATTGAAGGTGAGTATTTTGCTTCCGGCGGGTATTTCAGACAGCTTTTTGGCCACAGCGGCCAGCGACGCGCCGCTGGAAATGCCGCCAAAGATACCTTCTTCCCTGGCAGCACGCTGCGCAAAAAGAAAAGCTTCGTCTTTTCCCACCCTGATCACGCCGTCTATTACCGCTGCATTGTAAATAGCGGGTACAAAACCGGCACCGATGCCCTGGATCGGGTGCGCCGACGGGGAGCCCCCGCTCAGCACCGGCGACAGCTCGGGCTCCACCGCGAATACCTTCACCTGCGGAAAATGCTGCTTGAGTATTTCGGCACAGCCGGTGATATGCCCGCCGGTGCCTACCCCGGTAATAAGGTAGTCGATGCCACCGGGAAAATCATTGATGATCTCGCGGGCGGTGGTTTCTTTGTGTATCTCTACATTGGCAATATTGTCGAACTGCTGGGGCATCCAGGCATGGGGCGTGGCAGCCACCAGCTCTTTGGCTTTTTCAATGGCGCCCTTCATTCCTTTTTCACGGGGTGTCAATTCAAAGCCGGCGCCGTATAGACTCATCAGGCGGCGGCGTTCAATACTCATGCTCTCGGGCATGACCAGTATGATCTTATACCCTTTTACGGCAGCCACCAGCGCCAGGCCGATGCCCGTGTTGCCCGAGGTGGGCTCTATGATCACGCTGTCTTTACTGAGCAGCCCTTTTCTTTCCGCGTCCTCGACCATGGCAAGCGCAATGCGGTCTTTGATGCTGGCGCCGGGGTTCGCTCTTTCGAGCTTCACATATACCTCGTGCGTATCGCCAAAAAGCCGGTTCACCTTTACATGCGGGGTATTGCCGATGGTTTCAAGAATATTTGCTGCTACCATGTGGTGGTTTTAGATAATCCAGTTAAGGGGCTCCGTAAAATCTTTTTTGTTTTTGACCGTAATGATCGGCTGGTGATACACGATGCTGTTGGCCGGCACTGAGTCCACAATAAAACAGTTGCCGCCAATAATGCTGCCGGCGCCAATGGTTGTTTTGCCGCCCAGGATGGTGCTGTTCGCATAGATGATCACGCTGTCTTCAATGGTCGGATGCCTTTTCGTATCTGCTTCTTCCTTCCGTACGGTGAGTCCGCCCAAGGTCACCCCCTGGTAGATCTTGACATTTCTGCCGATCACAGCGGTTTCACCGATCACGATGCCTGTGCCATGGTCGATCAGGAAGGGCGTGCCGATATCAGCGCCCGGATGAATGTCTATACCGGTGGTGGCGTGCGCCCATTCGCTCATCATCCGCGGCACCAGGGGCAGTTCGAGCAGGTACAGGATATGGGCGATGCGATATACAACCGTTGCCTGGAACCCCGGATAGGTAAGCACCACTTCTTCGAGCGATTTCGCGGCGGGATCAAATTCGAGCATTGCCTTGGCATCTTCCAGCAGGGCGAATTTCACTTCATCGAGCCGGCTGAAAAACTGCTTTACGATGCGCTCTTCGTTGAGCCGGTATTTTTCACTGAACGCATAAATGATCTCCGCGAACTGGTTCTCCAGGCTTTTCAGCTTCCGGGCGTGTTTGGCGTCGTAATTCACTTCGCTCTCCACGATCGGAAACAGGAAATCAAGCAGTTCCTGCGTGAACGCAATCACCTGCTGCTTTTTGGGAACGGAAGAGCTGAGTATATATCCGTTAACAAGTATGTTTTTGTCTTTCGTCATGCTATTTGCTGTTTCAACTGCGCCTGGATGCCGGCGAACCAGTTTATCTGCCGGTGGTATTTGACCACTTCACCCACAATGATCAATGCCGGCGTTCCGATCGATTCTTCCCTGGCCCGGTCAACGATATCGGCAAGTGTGCCGGTGATCGTTTTTTGTTGCGGCAGGCTGGCATTTTCCACCAGCGCAATCAGGCTGCCCGCAGGCATACCCGCTTCCACCAGCCGGGTGGCGATCTGCTCCAGGTTGCGAACGCCCATGTAAAACACAATCGTACCCGCAAATTTAGCCAACATCGGCCAATCGAAATCGAGGCCGGTTTTATTACTTCTTTGGGTATGTCCCGTTACGAATAACAGCATTTGTGCATCGTTGCGATGCGTCAGCGGAATACCGGCATAGGCGCCCGCCGCCAGGCTGCTGCTAACGCCGGGCACAATTTCAAAATCGATATCGTGTCCGCGCAAAAAAACGGCTTCTTCTCCTCCTCTTCCGAAAAGCAGCGGATCGCCCCCCTTTAACCGAACCACCTGTTTGCCAGCCCGGGCATGATCGAGCAGCCAGAGATGGATGGTCTCTTGCGTAACCGTCGAACAATAAGGCAGCTTGCCGGCAAATATCTTTTCGGCACCCGGTTTGGCCCAGTCGAGAATAGCGGGATTCACCAGGTTATCATAGACAATTACATCGGCGCTTTCCACCAGCGACTTGGCCCGCAGGGTCAGCAGGCCGGGGTCGCCGGGACCGGCGCCGGTGATATACACCTTTCCTTTCGCGGTAGCGTTCACCAGTTTCATTGTACGGCAGCGGGATGTTTGATAATTTGTTTTCTCACCATGAAATCACCGAAGTGCTCGGCTTTTTCCTTCTCCTGCGAATACAGTGCGATCAGCGGCTCCAGGGCCTGGAGTATCTCGTTTTCATCGAGTGCTTCGCGGTGCAGTACATTCAGGCGGTCGCCGTTGAACGAGGCGCCAAGATAAAGATTGTATTTGCCGGGCGCTCTTCCCACAAAGCCGATCTCACCGAGATAAGGACGGCCGCAACCATTGGGGCAGCCCGTCATCCTGATGGTAATGGGTTCTTCGCCGATGCCGTTCTTATCGAGCAGCACATGGATCTTGTCGATCAGGCTGGGCAGATAACGTTCGGCTTCGGCGTTGGCCAGCGGGCAGAGATTGAGCGCTACGCAGGCGATGGAGTGCTGGTGCAGCGCCGATACCTGTTGGTGCCGGCTGATACCGTATTCTTCCAGCAGTTTTTCCACCTCCGGCTTTTGCGCTTCAGATACATTCCCGATCACTACGTTCTGGTTGGCGGTAAGGCGAAAATCGCCGCCGTCAAGTATATCGGCGATGGCGCGAAGCCCCTTGCGCAATTGCCATTGCTCGGTGTCTTTCACCCGGCCGCCTTCAATATAGAGTGTATTGAACCACCGGCCGTTGGCGCCTTTTATCCAGCCATAAGAATCGCCGTTTGTTGAAAAATGAAAAGGGCGTGCGGGTTCTAACGGTTGTTGCAGCCTTTTGGTCAGCTCTTCTTTGAAGAATGCCAGGCCAAGCCGGTCGAGCGTATATTTCAGTCGCGCCACTTTCCGGTTCTCGCGGTTGCCGTAATCGCGCTGAACGGTCACGATTTTTTCACACACGTCGGTTACCTGGTCAACGGGTGTAAAGCCGATGAGCGTGCCCAGGCGCGGATAGGTGGCATCGTCGCCAAAGGTCATCCCCATGCCGCCGCCCACGGTAACATTGAATCCCACCAGCTTTTTGTTTTCCTCGATGGCGATCAGGCCGACATCGTGTGCGAAAACATCGGTGTCGTTGTAGGGCGGAATGGCGAACGTGATCTTGAATTTACGCGGCAGATAGGTTTTGCCGTATATCGGCTCTTCCACGGGCGCCTCTTCTTTCGGCCCCACCACCTGCTCTTCGTTGACCCATATCTTGTAATAGGCCGTGGTGCGCGGTGTGAGGTGCTGGGTGACTTTCAACGCTACGGCCTGCACCTCGTCGTGTATGGCCGAGGTATAGGGATTCACCGAATTCATCACGTTGCGGTTTACATCACCGCAGGCGGCGATGGAGCTCAGCGCCGATTCATTTATTTCCTTGATGGTTTGCCGCAGGTTGTGCTTGAAAATATTGTGCAATTCAAAAGCCTGGCGGGTGGTAAGTTTCAGGGTGGGCATGCCGTACTTCGTTGCCAGGTCGTCAACCACCTGCCATTGTTCGGGTGTGGCAATGCCGCCGGGTACCCGTACGCGGATCATAAATGAATACAGGGGCTCCAGCTTCTGGGCTTTGCGTTCTTTCTCTACTTCCCGGTCGTACTGCACATAGCTGCCGTGAAATTTAATAAGCTGCTGGTCTTCCGCATAGAGATTGCCGGTTGTTTCATCACGAACGCTGTCTTGTATAGTGCCTTCGAGGTAGTTGCTTTTTTCTTTGATGTGCTCTACTTCGCTGAGCCTGGATTTGTGCTGGTT
>JBDHYM010000216.1:0-5001 GCA_039811405.1 Flavihumibacter sp.
GGCATGGAGCTGATCGATGTGCCCTATGCCGAAAGCAAAGGCATTGTTTGTGTGAGCAGTCCCGAGGGGAACCGCAATGCCGTGGCAGAGCATGCGCTCGGTATGTTGCTGTCGCTGCTCAATAAATTGCCTAGCAGCGCTGCCGAAGTGCGCGCGGGATTATGGATCAGGGATGCCAACCGTGGCACCGAGCTCAGCGGTAAAACGGTGGGCATCATCGGTTATGGCAATACGGGCAGCGCTTTTGCAAGACTGCTGGCGCCTTTTGGGGTAACCGTGCTGGCGTACGACAAGTACCGGTTCGGGTTTGCCAAAGATTATGTTCGGGAGGCCGCGCCCGAACAGTTGTTCCGTTATGCCGATGTCGTCAGCCTGCACCTGCCGCTTACCGATGAAACCCGCCACCTGGCGAATGACCATTTCTTCGGCCAGCTCGAGCGGCAGCCGGTTTTCCTGAATACCTGTCGCGGGAAGGTGCACGATACCGGCGCGGTTATCCGTGCGCTGGAAAGCGGGCTGATCCGGGCGGCGGCGCTGGATGTGTTGGAAAACGAAAAGCCTGCTACGTTTACGCCGCAGGAGAAGTTGCAGATCGACTGGCTGTGCAGCCAGCCCAATGTGCTGATCACGCCGCATATTGCCGGCTACAGCCATGAAGCCTACCTCCGGATGGCGCAGGTAGTGATGGAAAAACTGGGGCTGGATAAATAAGCTAAAACTTTGTTAATAAGCTAAATACGCATAGTAAACCAGGTTCGGGCAAAGGGCCTCCGGGTGTTGTTAATTCGGGTTGTTTACCCTATCTTTGGTTACATTAATAAGTGCAACGCTTTCGCGCAAGCTGAAGGCGTTGTTCTTTTTTTTTACTTTTTAACCAAGGAGGTTACTATGAGCGACGTTATGTATGTCACCAAAGAGACCCTGGAGCAGATGAAAGCCGAACTGCAGCACATGAGGTCGGTAGAGCGGCCGGCTGCCTCCAGAGCGATTGCCGAAGCCCGTGAAAAAGGCGATTTGAGGGAAAATGCAGAATATGATGCCGCCAAAGAGGCGCAGGGGATCCTGGAGGCCAAGATCAAGAAAATGGAAGCCGACCTGGCCAGTGCCCGTATATTGGGCGCCGGTGAGATCGACACCAGCAAAGTATCTATCCTTACCAGGGTCACCGTCACCAATGTGACTACACGGAAGTCGATGACTTACCAGATTGTTTCAGAGAAAGAAGCCGACCTGAAGTCGGGCAAGATATCCGTCACCTCTCCCATTGGCCGCGGCTTGCTGGGAAAAGAGGTAGGCGAGGTAGCCGAAGTGAAGGCGCCCGCCGGAATGTTGAAATTCAAAATCGAAAATATTAGCGCATAAATAAGGTTTGTGGTTTATGGTCTGTGGTTGATGGTTGCTGCCGCGTGTGCAGCACTCCTGGTAAAAAAGAGGTTGCCTTTAGCGGGCAGCCTCTTTTTTTGCCGTACATCCACCCGTCGGGTGACCCTTTTACCCGTCGGGATTACCCGACGGGTGTTTCTTTACGGTCTTTGCGTGAACCCATTTCACCTGCCGAATAAGCACTCTGCGTGAACCGTTTCATCTGCACCAGGTTTGCAATTACAGACGCCACCCCGCACGCGGCAGCAACCATCAACCACAGACCATAAACCATAAACTATTTTTAGCTTTGCATTCAACTACATCCACTGCCATGACCATATTCACCCGCATCATCAACGGCGAAATTCCTTCGTACAAGATCGCAGAAAACGAAAAGTTCTTTGCTTTCCTCGATATCTTTCCCATCGTGTACGGACATGTGCTGGTGGTGCCGAAGCTCGAGGTTGACAAATTCTTTGAGATGCCCGACGGCTACCTGTCTGATATCCTGGTTTTTGCGAAACCCATCACTGAAGCCATCGCGAAGGCGTTTCCGTGCGACCGCGTGGGCTGTTCGGTAGTGGGGCTGGAAGTACCTCACGCCCATTTGCACCTGGTGCCTATACAAAGCATCGACGACCTGAATTTTACGCGGCCGAAATTGTCGTTGTCGGCCGATGAACTGAAAGAAGTGCAGTCAAGAATATTGGCTCACCTTGTTTAGCGTACAGTTTTTTTCAGCCATACAGGTCAGCAGTGGCAGGCGGAAAACGCCCGTCGCCAGGACATCCGACTCACCGGGCCGGCGGTAGCCGTTTCGACGATTTGTTATTTACGAATGCGGCTGGCATTCAGGCGAACGAAATCTTCCCACGACGACGAAGACCTGCCCGTCGGCACTTTAAGCGGACTGCGAATATGGTAATAATGGCAAACGGCTACCGCCAGGGCATCCGATGCATCGAGGTAGGCGGGCGTTTCCGTTACCGGCACGATGCGTTGCAGCATCTGCCATACCTGTACTTTGTCGGCATTTCCGTTCCCGGTAATGGACTGCTTCACCTTTTTGGGCGAATATTCACATACTTCCAGCCCTGCCTGGATAGCGGCGGCGATGGCCACGCCCTGGGCGCGCCCCAGCTTCAGCATGCTCTGCACATTTTTACCGAAAAAAGGCGCTTCGATGGCGAAAGTATGCGGCCGGTAACGTTGAATGATCTCCGATACGGTACGGTGGATCAGCTCCAGGCGGCTGTGCTGGTCTTTTTTGGGGTTCAGCTTCAGCACATCCATGTGCAATAGCGACAGCGTTTGCCCGTTTACCTGTAATACCCCGTAGCCCATGACGATGGTTCCAGGGTCGATGCCCAGAATTATTTTGGAGGGGTGTAACGACAAGACCTTATTTTTAAACGGGATGTTTGGCAACAAAAGTATTAAAATCTTCCTCAACTACTGGCTGGGGCCCGTGCTGTTCATCTGGCTGAGCTGGGCCATCTGGCAGCAGGTCAGGCACCAGGAAGACTTGCCCCGGGCCTGGGCAGACATTCGCGCCGTATTATTTTCACCGCAATCGTGGAAGCTGGCCGTAGTGGTGGCGGCGATGTTGCTGAACTGGGGCATCGAGGCGCGGAAATGGCAGTTGCTGATGCGGCCGCTGCTGGCTATTTCTTTCAGCCGCTCGTTCAAAGCCACGATGGCCGGTGTTGCTTTCGCCGTGAATACGCCCAACCGCATCGGTGAATATGGCGGCCGCATGTTGTATCTGCCCGAAGGAAAAAGACTGGAGTCAGTACCGCTTACCATATTGGGCGGCTTTGCGCAGTTGCTCGTTACCCTGGTAACGGGAACGATTGCCTTGTGGCTCCTGTATGCGGAAAAACCGGGCTTTGCGTTGCCTGCCAACTGGCGTGAACACGGGTTATGGATGGGTGTTTTATGCTGGCTGCTCACAACCATATCAGGTGTTTTGTTGTTAGTGTACCTGCGTATCGGCTGGATATTGCAGTTGGCGCCGAAACTGCCGGCATGGTTATCGGTTGAAATACCGGTTAGAATTTTGTTAAGAGTAGCCGGGTGGTCGTGCTGTCGCTATGTTGTTTTTTTGTTTCAGTATATCTTACTGCTGCAAATGTTCGGCGTAACCGAAAACTGGTTTGCGGCGATCTGGCTGGTGAGCTTGCAGTTCCTGGTGCTGGCCGTTGTGCCCACCATCGCGCTGGCCGACCTGGGTATAAGAGGAAAACTGGCACTTGAATTGTTCGGTTGGATCGGATCGAATGCCTTGGGCGTTGTAGCCACCACCACGGCGATCTGGTTGATTAATCTTGTATTACCGGCGCTGACCGGTGCGGTACTTATCTTTCGAATAAGGATATTTGCCAGATCAGCATAGAAAACCCTTGTGATGAAAAAAAGGTTGCTCGTATTTTTTGTATTAGTGCTGTTGACCATCCGGCTGGACGCGGGCGACGAGTTCTGTGGCATTCGTAATACGGCATTCAGGCAATCCGAATCCATCACCCTTAAAGTCTTTTACACCCTCGCGGGCATGTACATCGGCGCCGGCGAAGCCAAATTCACGGCAACGCTTGAAAAGCTGAACGACCTGCCGGTATATCACCTGGTGGGCGAGGGGAAAACCTACAGCTTTTACGACAGCTTTTTCAAAGTGCGTGATCGTTACGAATCATACATCGACACCGCGTCGCTGCAGCCTTACAAGTTTATCCGGAATGTGTATGAAGGTGGCTACAAAAAATACCAGACGGTGGCTTTCGATCATATCGGCAACCGGGCGGTGACAAATGAAGGGATTTTCCCCGTACCCAACTGCGTGCAGGATGTGATCAGCGCTGTTTACTACGCCCGTAACATCGATTTCAATAAATACAAGGTCAACGACAAGATCCCGTTCAGCATGTTTCTTGATAACGAGACCTATAACCTGTACATCCGCTACCTGGGTAAGGAAACGATCAAAACCAAGTACGGCAAATTCAAGGCCATCCGCTTCAAGCCCCTGTTGGTAAAAGGAACCATTTTTGAAGGAGGCGAAAAAATGGAAGTGTGGGTAAGCGACGATGCCAATAAGATACCACTGCGCGTGGAAAGCCCGATCAGCGTGGGCAGCATTAAGGTGGATATGATGGACTATAAGAACCTTCGCTACCCGCTCAGCTCGCTGATAAGTGCGCGATAGTGCCGGTTTCTCCGGCACGTATGCCTTTTTCCGTTTGTATCAGCCGGCTGCACTCGTGCCGGGGATCATGTTCATAAAACAGGATGTAATTGTTCTCTGCCGCCTCGGTGAGAAACGACTCTTTCTCGTGCAGGGTTTCCAGCGGGAACATGTCATACGCCATTACATACGGCAGGGGTATGTGATTGACCGAGGGCAGCAAGTCGGCCATATACACGATGGTTTTATCGCGGTACTGGAACTGCGGCAGCATCATCGCCTGCGTGTGCCCATTGGCAAACCGGAGTTGTATGTTCCGGGTGAACGACGCGGTGGCCAGGGGTACGAGCTTATCGAAGAGGGGGGCTTCGTGCGGCACGGGTACAAACTTCAGCCGGCCGCTTTCGGCAATGGGCAGAATATTTTCTTTCAGGAACGAGGCTTTCTCGCGGTTG
>JBDHYM010000217.1:0-4908 GCA_039811405.1 Flavihumibacter sp.
ACGATTGCTCGCGCTCGGTTACGATAAAAAAGATATACACCTGGAGCTATACGGCTGATCAGGCTTTGGCAACAGCAGCTATCTGGCTGTCTGCTTTCAGGTTGATAACGGGCACCTTGGCAGCATTGCCCGATCTGTCGGCGTGAATTTTATGCAAACGGAGGATTTCAGCATGGTTTTCAACCATTTCCGTCTCCAATTCAAGAATGCGTTTTTTAGCCTTGGCAATTCTTTGGGTACGGAAGGTGAAACCAAGTAAAGACCCAGATGCAAACGCTGCGATCAGCCACTTAAGCATGGCGAGGGTGATGTTGGCGGACATCATAGAAAATTGGTTTGAGTTTACGAATTCAAAGGATACGTGCTTGAATCATAAACGAACCAAAAGACCGATTATTGTTCCGAAAAAGCCGGTAACCGGCCCTTATTGGGAGGCCAGCCGGTTTTTACCCCCGTCAGGCTGCCCGTTCTCTTTAAGGGCGACAACGGGCGTTGACCCTGCAGAAGCGGCCCGCTCCTGCTTTTCAGACATTTTTTTCTGGAGTTGCAGGATTTCAGCATGATCCTGCATCTTTTCTCTTTCCAGCTCAAGCACCCGGTTACGGAGGGAGTTGATATTCAGCGACCGAACAAAAAATCCAACAACAAAAGCCAGGAAAAGCAACAGGGCAATAACGCCAAGGTGAAGATTCATATGTAGCATACGCAGTGGGCCTTCTTAATGGTGGGCAATACGGTTACAGGTATTAAACAAATATATTATTACTCAATTGCTTTTGCAATCAAATTTTTTACCTGGCCGATAGGAATCCGCTCCTGCTCCATGCTGTCCCTGTACCGGATGGTAACCGTACCGTCTTCTTTTGTCTGGTGGTCGATCGTAACGCAATAGGGGGTTCCAATGGCGTCCTGCCGGCGGTACCGCTTGCCGATAGCGTCTTTTTCCTCGTAAAAACACCGGAACGACGACCGGCATTCGGCCAGCAGTTCCCGGGCAATTTCGGGCAGCCCGTCTTTTTTCAGGAGTGGTAAAATACCCAGTTTCACGGGTGCCAGCCGTGGCGGAAATTTCAATACTACCCGCGAATCGGGCTTCTCGGGGGTACTGAGGTCCTGCTCTTCATAGGCTTCGCTCAGCACCATCATTACGGTGCGGTCGAGCCCGATGGAGGTTTCGATCACATAAGGGATATAGTTACCGTATGGTTTGCCGTCGGGGCCCGGTTCGGCATCATAATACTGCATTTTCTTTTTGCTGTATTCCTGGTGGTTACGGAGGTCGAAATCGGTACGGCTGTGGATGCCTTCCACTTCTTTGAACCCGATGGGGAAATCATATTCTATATCGCAGGCCGCATCGGCATAGTGGGCCAGTTTGGCGTGGTCGTGAAACTTGTATTTTTCAGCAGGGATCCCCAGGCTGAGGTGCCATTGCATCCGGGCGTTCTTCCAGTATTCGTACCATTCTTTCTGCGTGCCGGGGCGAATGAAAAACTGCATTTCCATTTGTTCGAATTCGCGCATGCGGAAAATGAACTGGCGGGCAACGATCTCATTGCGGAAGGCCTTGCCCACCTGGGCAATGCCGAAAGGGATCTTCATCCGGCCGCTTTTCTGCACATTCAGGAAGTTGACGAAAATGCCCTGGGCCGTTTCAGGGCGCAGGTACACCATGTTGTCGTCGGCTTCACCGCTTACAGCGCCAAATTCGGTTTTGAACATCAGGTTGAATTGCCGCACATCGGTCCAGTTGCAGGTGCCGCTGACACTGCATTTCATGTTGCGGGCTTCAATCAGGGATTTGAGTGCCGCGAAATCCTCTGTTTTCAGCAGGGCTTCCATCTCCCCCAGCAGGGCTTCCTTCTCTGCCTCGGGCAGGGTATCAGCGAAAGCTTCGATCAGGTGATCCACGCGATAACGTTTTTTACTGTCTTTGTTATCGATCATGGGGTCGCTGAAATTGTCGACGTGCCCGCTGGCCTTCCAGGTAGTGGGATGCATGAAAATAGCCGCATCGATGCCCACGATATTTTCTTCCTGCAATTGCGTCATCCATTTCCACCAATAATCGCGGATATTCTTCTTCAGCTCGCTGCCGTTCTGGCCGTAGTCATACACGGCGCTGAGCCCGTCGTAAATCTCGCTCGAAGGGAAAATGAACCCGTATTCTTTGCAGTGCGAAATGATCGCCTGGAATTTGCTGGTATCGTTGGCCATAAGGGAGGCAAATATATTGGGTTTTACCCAAGTTTGGGGTTTTGCCGGTGCCGGTCGGCATCGCGCCCGGTCTTCTTGTCCATATTTCGCCGGAAAGCCGATTCCAGGTCCACCCCCGTTTGGTTGGCCAGGCAGATCAGCACCCAGAGCACATCGGCCATTTCATCGGCCATTTCCCGGCCCTGGTCACTGGGCTTGAACGACTGCTCCCCGAATTTCCGGACCATGATCCGCGACAGCTCACCTACTTCTTCCATCAGGATGCCGAGATTAGTAAGCTCGCCGAAATACCTGACCCCGAAGGTTTTAATCCACCGATCTACCTCCTGCTGCGCCTGCTTAACCGTAAGTTCCTGCATATCAATTATTTGTGACCCGACGGGTGGCACCCGACGGGTGAGATTTATTCCTTTTTTTTGCTGTCGATCCAGATAGTAACCGGTCCGTCGTTTTCAAGGGCTACCAGCATATCGGCGCCGAAAACACCTGCCGGCACCGGCTTGCCCAGGCTGGCTGCCATCCGGGCCAGGAAAGCTTCGTACAGGGGAACAGCCACTGCGTGCCCCGCAGCGCGGATATACGAAGGCCGGTTGCCTTTTTTCGTACTGGCATGCAGGGTAAACTGGCTGACCACAAGCACATCGCCCCCGGTGTCGATCACCGAACGGTTCATCACCCCATTCTCGTCGTTGAATATCCGCAACTGGCTCACCTTGCCGCTGAGCCACGCCACATCTTCAGGCCCATCGCTGTCTTCAATGCCCAGCAGCACAAGAAGCCCGCTGCCAATGGAAGCATGCACCCTGCCATCAATAGTAACCGACGCCTTCCTGACGCGTTGTATAACCACTCTCATAATAACTACTATGCGACCTCCGGCTGATCAGGGTTGTTTGCGGCGCGCGCGGGTAGCTTCCAGCAACAGCCGCTGCTTTTCTATTTCGGCTGCCTGGGTTTGCATGGCCGTACTGTTCTGCTGAATCTTTTCCTCTAGTTGCAGTTTCTTTTTTGCCAGGTCGGTGCTGTCGCCCAGCAAACCCGCCTGCTTTTTTTCCATCTTTTTCAACGACTCTTCTGCCTCGGCAATTTCCTGGCGAAGACTGTAATCTTCGAGATGAGGTGTAAAGTCATCCAGCAGATCACGTGCTTCCTCAACGCCAAAATGGTCTCCCGCGGTGCGGTTGCTCAATACCTCGTTGGGCCGGCCCATCACAAAATAAACGACCGACGATTCCTTTTCCTTCCGGCTCTTTCTATCGGCCTTTACATACACATCGAAGCCCGTGTTCGAACTGCCGGCCGGTACATTGCGGAACAACTGGTAATCGCGCGATTTGGTCGCCTTGAATCCTTTCTTTGCGAAATATTCTTCCACGGCAGACTCGACGGTTTCCGTTGAATACGGAATCTCCAGCACCGCGGCCGGCAGTTTCTTGCCCTGGATGGCAGCCACTCCCTCCATCGCCCGGGGCTGGGCGCTCGCCGCAACAGCAGCTACAAGCAATACGAAAAAGCAGCAACAAGCTTTTCTCATACAGTTCAGGTTTGTACAAATGTAAATTACATTTGCCCAAAGATTTCCCGTTTGAGTGGTATAAAAAAGCTGGCTTCACAAACCCTTTGGTACGGCGTACCCACCATTGCCACCCGTTTTATCGGGTACCTGATGAACATGGCGCTGCCCTTCCTGATCGCGCAGCCGGCAAAAACCGCCGACCTGTCGCAGGTCTACGCCATTATCCCTTTCCTGAATGTGCTCTTCACTTACGGCCTGGAAACTGCCTATTTCAAGTTTTCGCAGGAAACCGACAATAAAAAACTATACAACACCCTATCGGTATCACTGATGGCCAGCAGCCTCGTTTTCATTGTACTGCTGCTGCTGGCCCGCGGACCGATCGTACGCGCCGCCAACCTCGAAGATCACCCGGAATACGTTACCTGGATGTGCGGCATCATCTTCCTCGACGCATTGTCTACCCTTGCCTTCGCCCGGCTGCGGCAGGAAAACCGGCCGAGGCGGTATGCCTTTGTGATGTTATCGAGCATCCTGGTCTATTCACTGGTTGTTTTTCTCTTCATGGGAATCATGCCCGCTTATGTAAAAAGCCATCCCGACAGCCCGCTTCGGTTGCTGCAGGCGATGGACATCGGCATCGGTTACTACCTGATCGGCAACCTGCTGGGCAGCCTGGTGAAGCTGGTGCTGCTGTTACCCGAATGGAAGTCGGTAAAATGGGAGTTCGATCCGGCTCTCTGGAAAAAAGTAATGCAGTACAGCTACCCGCTGATCATCGTGGGCCTGGGCGGCATGGTTAACGATATGCTCAGCCGGCTGGTGTACCAGCACGTCGTGCACCTGCCCGAAGAACAGGCTAAGCACGAGCTGGGCATTTTTGCCAACGTGTACCGGCTGTCTGTCATGATCACGATTATGATACAGGCTTTCCGTATGGCGGCCGAACCCTTTTTCTTCAACCAGAGCAAGGCCGAAGGCGCTGCCAAAACCTATGCGCGGGTAATGAAATTTTTCGTACTCGCCTGCTGCTTCATGTTCCTGCTCATCGGCCTTTACCTCGACGTGCTGAAATGGTTCTTCACCCTGAAATCGAAAGCCTGGGAAGAAGGCTTTTATATCGTACCACTGCTTGCCATGGGCAATATTTTCCTGGGCATCTATTATAACCTGAG
>JBDHYM010000218.1:0-4881 GCA_039811405.1 Flavihumibacter sp.
GCTTACGCCCGATCAACTGGTGGAAGCCATTGCCCGCAACAACGTCATGTCGCCCTCGGGCAATATCCGCATCGACAACACCATGTATGTAACTACGCTCAACTCGCTTGAGAAAAACGTCGCCGACTTCAGCGATATACCGGTGCTCATCAACGGCGCCAACATGGTGCGCATCGGCGACGTGGCCACCGTGGCAGACGGCAGCGATGTTACGGTCGATTATGCGCTGGTGAACGGCAAGCGCTCGGTATACATCCCCATTGTTAAAACGGCCGAGGCCAGCACCTGGGACGTGGTGCAGCAGCTCAAGCGCAAGATCCCCGAAATGCAAAGCCTGCTGCCCGACGACATCCGTGTTTCGTACGAATTCGACCAGAGCATATTCGTGATCAACGCAGTGAAAAGCCTGGTCACCGAAGGCGCCCTCGGCGCGCTGCTTACCGGGATAATGGTGCTGCTGTTTCTGCGCGATCTGCGCAGCAGCCTGATCGTGATCATCACCATTCCCGTATCGATCATCAGCACGGTGCTGTTTCTCTACCTCGGCAACCAGACCATCAATATCATGACCCTTAGCGGGCTGGCGCTCGCCATCGGTATACTGGTAGACCAGGCCACCGTTACCATTGAGAATATTCACCAGCACCTCGAAATGGGCAAACCCAAACGGCTGGCCATATACGACGCCTGCGTGGAAATCGCTTTCCCCCTGCTGCTGATCCTGCTTTGCATACTCGCCGTTTTTGCTCCCTCTTTCGTTATGAGCGGTGTACCCCGGGCCATGTTCCTGCCTTTGTCGCTCGCCATCGGCTTTGCCATGATCCTTTCGTTCGTGCTGGCGCAAACGGCGGTGCCGGTGCTGTCGAACTGGCTGCTGAGAGAAGAGAAGTTCCGCTACAAGCACGGCGGGGCACATGCACACGCAGGCCTGGCGCTGAACGACCACGAAGTGGATGAAGTGAACCGGCACCAGCGCAACGAAGAAGTGCACCCGGCACAAAATGATTTCTTTCAACGCATCAAGCAACGTTATATGCACCGGTTGTCGGGCTGGATGCGTCATGGAAAGCTCACCGTACCAGCTTACCTGCTGCTCACGATCGGCCTGGCCGCCCTGGCCTACCGGCACATCGGAAAAGACCTCATGCCCCGCGTGAATGGCCGCCAGTTCCAGCTTCGGTTACGCATGCCCGATGGCACGCGGCTGGAACGCACCGAAGAAAAGCTGCAGGAGCTATTGCATATCATCGATACCACCGTCGATCACCAGGTGGCGATCAGCTCGGCCTATGTGGGTCTTATTCCCAGCAGTTACGGCACTTCCAACCTGTATATATTCAACAGCGGAACCCATGAAGCGGTGTTGCAGGTGAACCTCGACGAATCTTTCCGCGAAGACATCGACGCGCTGAAAGACCGCCTGCGCGAAAATATCCGCCGGCAGATACCATCGGCGCGCATTTCATTTGAACCGATCGATCTTACTGAAAAGATCATGAGCCAGGGCGCAGCCAATCCCATCGAAGTGCGGGTGGCGGGCAAAGACATGAAGCAGATACAATCGTACGCAGAGAACCTGGTGCATGCGCTGAAGGAAATCCCCTACCTGCGCGACGTGCAGATTGCGCAGCCGCTGAAGTTTCCCGTCATCAACATTACGATGGACCGCCAGAAAGCCGCCCAGATGGGGCTTGATGTAGTACAGGTGGCGCGCAGCATTACCGAAGCCACGTCATCGAGCCGCTTCACCGAAAAGAACCAATGGCTCGATGAGAAAGTGGCTTATACCTACCAGGTACAGGTGCAGGTGCCCGAGTATGTAATGAATCACCAGAACCAGTTGCTGGAAATCCCGCTGGTAAAAGGGCAACCCCGACCCATACTTGCCGATATCGCCACCCTCAGCGTAGATACCCTGCCGGGTGAATACGACCGGGTGGGGCCGCGGCGTTTTGTTACCATCGGCGCCAATACCAGGGGCATAGACCTGGGCGCGGCTACCCGCGCCGTTGAAGAAAAGATCAGCGAGCTGGGTGATCCCCCCAGGGGGCTGGTTACCGAATTGAAAGGCATGTCGGGTTTACTGGTGGAAACGATGAGCAGCCTGCAACAGGGGCTTGCCGTAGCAGTGCTGGTCATCTTCCTGCTGCTTGCCGCCAACTACCAATCGCTCCGTTTATCACTGGTAGTGCTCAGCACGGTACCTGCCGTGATACTGGGTTCCCTCTGCCTGCTGCTGCTGACGGGGTCAACACTTAACCTGCAATCATATATGGGAATGATCATGTCAACCGGGGTATCGGTGGCCAATGCCATCCTCATTGTGACCAATGCAGAACAGTTGCGCCGCGAATACAAGGAATCATCGCGCGCCGCCGTAACGGCAGCGGGCATCCGGCTCCGGCCTATTTTAATGACCAGCTTCGCCATGATCGCGGGTATGATACCCATGGCCAGCGGCTTCGGCGAAGCCGGCGATCAAACGGCGCCACTTGGTCGCGCCGTGATCGGCGGTCTTTTCTTTTCCACCCTTGCCGCGCTGCTGGTGTTACCGCAGGTATTCGACCGCGCGCAACGCCGGGCATCGCTAGCCGACCCCTCTCTTTTACCCACCGAAAAAACAAACGCATGAAATACACTGTCATTCTATTCGCCCTGGCTGCGCTGACCGCCTGCCGGCCGGAAAATAAAACACAACGCAAAGCCGGCAAAGCCGCCGAACCCATAACACTCACTGAAATATCGCATACACCGCTGGCGTCAAGCATCAACCTGCCGGGTGAGCTGAAGCCCTATGAATCGGTGGAACTATTTCCCAAGCTGAACAGCTTCGTGCGACAGGTGCTGGTCGATATGGGTTCGCGGGTTAAAAAGGGACAATTGCTGATGGTGCTGGAAGCGCCTGAAATGGAGCAGCAATACTTCGCCGCCCAATCGAAATACCTGCAGGCCAACTCTATGTTCATGGCCAGTAAAGATGCTTACGAACGATTGCTGTTCACCAGCAGAACGCCGGGCACTGTATCGGCCCACGAGCTCACCATGGCCAAAAGCAAAATGGTCGCCGACAGCGCCATGGTAATGGGCGAAGAAGCGTCTTACCGCGGGCTCGACGCCATGATGCAGTACCTGAAAGTAACCGCCCCGTTCGACGGCGTGATTACGGAAAGGAATATCCATCCCGGCGCGCTGGTCGGACCCAATATCCGCAACGACGGCAAGCCCATGCTCGTGGTGCAGCAGGAAGAAAAGCTGCGTTTATCCATCAACGTGCCCGAAGTGTTCACCAACCAGTTGAGCGCCAGCGACAGCCTGGTATTTCATGTGAGCACATTGCCGGGGAAAAAATTCAAAGGCATCATACAACGGTCGGCGGGGTCGCTCGACCTGAAATTCCGCTCCGAGGCCATCGAGGTGGACGTTCCTAACGGCAACGGGCAACTGAAGCCGGGCATGTACGCCGAAGTGGAGCTGCCCATCAAACGGAATACCCAAACCTCGGTGGTGCCCGTAACGGCCGTACTTGAAACCACCGAAGGCAAATTTGTGATTGCCATGCGCGAGGGTCATGCGCAATACATAGCCGTTAAACAGGGAAACAGCCGGCACGATTCGACCGAGGTATTCGGCGACATCCACCCGGCCGACAAGCTGGTGCTGCATGCCAATGAAGACATCAAAAACGGCACACCGCTAACGAAATAGTCAGCGCTTCAGGGCAGCGTGCAATATCTCCACCGGGTGCAGGGCCTCGCGGCCGGTACCGTCTTTCACCTGGTGCCGGCAACTGGTGCCCGGCGCCGCGATGATGGTTTCTCCCCCCGCCTTGCGCACGGCAGGGAACAATACCAGTTCGCCGATCTTCATGCTCAGCTCGAAATGCTCTTTCTCAAAACCGAAAGAGCCCGCCATGCCGCAACAGCCCGAAGGGATTGTTTGCACCGTATAGCCATCTATGAAAGAAAGCATTTTGACCGTATGGCTTACCGACGACAATGACTTTTGCTGGCAATGACCGTGCAGCAGGATGGTTTTGGCAGAGGCGTTGAAGGCCGATGCAGGGATATGTCCTTTTTCCATTTCGGCAGCGATAAACTCGTCGATCTGGAAAACATGCTTCGCCATCGCTTTTGCCTGTTCAAACAGGTCGTCGTCGGCCAGGTCGATGTACTCGTCGCGGAAAGCCAGTATGGCGCTCGGCTCCACTCCTACCAGGGGCGTACCGGCATTTACCAGTGGCGTGAGCAGGCGCAGGTTTTCGTTGATGATCTTCTTCGCATCGCGGAGCAATCCTTTCGACAGCCAGGTACGGCCGCTTTCCCCGTGCGGCGGAATGACCACCTCGTACCCCAGCGCCTCCAGGAGCTCAATGGCCCTGATGCCGATACCGGTATCATTGTAGTTGGTGAACTCGTCGGCAAAGAACCATATTTTTCGTTTACCCGTTCCCGTTATATGCCGCTTTTTGTACCATTTCACCAGGGTGGTGTGGTGCAGGGTGGGCATCGACCGGCCGATCGCAAAACCCGACAGCCGCTTGATCAGCGAACCGGTCAGCTTTTGGGTTACCAGGAAATTATAAAGCCCCGGCGCCAATGCGCCCAGCCGGGCGCTGCGGGTGAAATTGGCGATCAGCCGCGACCGCAGGGGCACGCCGTTGGCGTCGTAATACTGTTGCAGGAATTCGGCTTTGAGCTTGGCCATATCCACATTGCTGGGGCATTCCGATTTACAGCCCTTGCAGCTCAGGCAGAGGTCCATCACCTCGTAGATTTCCTTATGATCGAAACGGTTCGGCTTTGTAGAACGCGTCAGGAATTCACGCAAAATATTCGCCCGGGCGCGGGTGGTGTCCTGCTCATTACGGGTAGCCATATACGA
>JBDHYM010000219.1:0-4758 GCA_039811405.1 Flavihumibacter sp.
CAGATCAGCCAGAAAGCCCTTCTCCTGCTGGTGGACCATATCGGGAACGACCTCAGCCGCATGGAGAATGAGATCGATAAGCTGTTGCTGAACCTGGGCAACCGCACCGAGATCACCGACGACGATATCGAGCAGTTCGTGGGCGTCAGCAAGGAGTTCAACGTATTTGAGCTGCAGGATGCCATCGCCCGCAAGGACCTGGCAAAAGCGGTCAGGATCATCCATTATTTTGAAAGCAATCCCAAGGCCGGGCCCATCCAACTGGTATTGCCTTCGTTGTATAATTTCTTCAGCAAGGTGTTTCAACTGTTTGGCGCCAACCTGCGCGATGAAAAAGCAGCGGCCGCCGCCACCGGCATTTCGCCTTTTTTCATCAAGGACTATATCGCAGCCGTCAACCGTTTCGATTATGAAGGGGTGGAGCGGATACTGCTGCTGCTGCACGAGTACAACCTGAAGGCGGTCGGCGTGAACAATGCCGGCGCGGGAGATGGCGCGCTGATGCGCGAAATGGTGGGAAAGATGATTTTATAACGACGTCGCTATGCCCAGCGCCGTCTTTGCGTGCTTCTCATCCACCCGAAGCTGCGCTACCAATGCCGGCAGCCCCTCGAACTTTTTCTCCGCGCGCAGCCAGGTTACCAGCGTAACGTGCAGGCACTCGCCATAGATATCTTCCGAAAAGTCAAAAATATGCACTTCGATTACGCGCGAAAGCCCGTCTACGGTAGGCCGTACGCCGATGTTCATCATGCCGCCATACCAGCATATATCACCCGAGACCGGGTCGGTACGCCGTACCCGCACGGCGTACCCGCCATTACCGGGAATCAGCTTCTCATTGTCGGTCAGTTGCAGGTTGGCGGTGGGATAACCGATGGTGCGGCCCAGTTGGTTGCCCTTTACCACCACGCCGTCGAAATAATAAGGGTAGCCCAGCAGCGAGGCGGCCAGTTGTACCTCTCCCTTCAGCAGCGCCTGGCGAATGCGGGTGGAGCTGACCGACGCCGCTTCCAGCACCCGGGCGGGTATCTCCATCAGGTGAAAGCTGCCGGCGGCGGCATATTTTTCCAGCAGGGTGAAATCACCCGCCCGGTTCTTGCCGAAACGGTGATCGTACCCGATGATCAGGGTGTGCGGCTGAAAGTATTTCACCAGGAAATCAGTCACGTATCCATCGGGCGTCTGGGCCGCGAAATCAGCGGTGAACGGCACCACCACCAGGTGATCGATGCCCCGCGCGCGCAGCAGCGCTATTTTTTCGGGCAGGCTGCTTAACAACTGCACCGTTTGTTCGGCATTGCCCACAATGCGGCGGGGATGCGGATGGAAAGTAATAATGACTGTTTCGCCGCCCGCCGCCCGCGCCGCGCTCTTCATCTGGTCGATAATGCTGCAATGCCCCAAATGGACCCCGTCGAATGTGCCAATAGTAACCACCGCATTCCGGAAAGCCGGCAACTGCGCGATATTTCTGTGAACCTGCATACGGGCGCAAAGCTAACCTCAAACTTCAAACTTCAAACCTCAAACCTTTTGTATCTTCGCGCCCCATGAGTTTATATTCGAAGCGGGGCGTCAGCGCCCAGAAGGAGGAGGTGCACAAGGCGACCGAGCACCTCGACCAGGGATTATTTCCCCACGCTTTCTGTAAAATATATCCCGATTACCTGGGCGGCGACGCCAACTGGGTGAACCTCATGCACGCCGATGGCGCCGGCACCAAAAGCATTCTTGCCTACCTGTACTGGAAAGAAACGGGCGACCTGTCTGTCTGGAAGGGCATTGCGCAAGACGCGGTGGTCATGAATATCGACGACCTGCTTTGCGTGGGCATCCACGATAACCTGCTGTTCAGCTCTACCATCGACCGTAATAAAAGGCTTATTCCCGGCGAAGTGCTCGAAGCCCTGATCAGCGGTACGCAGGAATTTTTCGACCAGATGAAAGGCTATGGAGTGAACATCCACTACCTCGGGGGAGAAACCGCCGACGTGGGGGACGTGGTACGCACCATCGCGGTGAACGGAACCATGACCGCCCGCTGGCCGAAGAACAGGCTGATTACCAACGAGAAGATCCAGGCAGGAGATGTGATCGTCGGATTTGCCAGCAGCGGCCAAACATATTACGAAAACTCATATAATAGCGGCATCGGCAGCAATGGCCTTACCAGCGCCCGGCACGATGCACTCGGCCGGTTTTATGCCGACAACTACCCGGAATCGTTCGATACCGGGCTCGACAAAGACGTGGTTTATATCGGCCCGTACCGGCTTACCGACCTCGTGGAAGTACCGCAGGTAGGACCCGTGCCGGCCGGCAAATTGCTATTGTCGGCCACCCGTACCTATGCCCCTTTGCTGAAGGTGATACTAAACGCTTATTTCGACGAGGTGCACGGGCTGGTGCACGCCAGCGGCGGCGGGCAGACAAAATGCCTGAAATACCTGCCCGGACCCATGACATTGGTGAAAGACAACCTTTTAACCACCCCGGTTGTTTTTAATATATTACAGGCGGCGTCAAAATCAGACTGGCGCGAAATGTACCAGGTGTTCAACATGGGCCAGCGGCTGGAATTGTTTTGTGCGCCGGCATCGGCCGGCAAAATGATCGAAGCGGCTGAAAAGCTCGGCATCGAAGCGAAGGTTATCGGACGGGTAGAAGCAGGCAGCGTAAAAAAGTTGCTGCTGACAGCCCCCGACGGAACGGTAGTGGAATATTAATAATAGGTGTTTATCTCTAGAAAACAGATAAATATCCCATAGCGCTATGAATTGTGAAGTGTGGAGATTACATTTGTCGGCAGGTCAGGGATATTTCGCTGAACTTTAACCTTCCCCATACAACAGTCCATAATCCGTAGACGTCTTGGAAGAGCGTAAATTATTAAATTAACAGACAGGCATGAGGCAACTTAAAATTGCGACCCAGATTACCAACCGCGACTCCCAGGCGGTGGAGAAGTATCTGCAGGAAATTTCAAAAATTTCGATGATCACGCCGGAAGAGGAAACCACCCTCGCCCAGCGCATCAAAATGGGAGACCAGCGGGCATTGGACAAGCTCGTACAGGCCAACCTCCGTTTCGTGGTGTCGGTAGCCAAGCAATACCAGCACCAGGGGCTTTCCCTCAGCGACCTGATCAACGAAGGTAACCTGGGCCTTATCAAAGCCGCCCAGCGTTTCGATGAAACCAAAGGTTTTAAATTCATCTCTTATGCCGTTTGGTGGATCCGCCAGTCGATTCTCCAGGCTTTGGCAGAGCAGGGCCGCCTGGTGCGCCTGCCCCAGAACAAAATCGGCACTTACAATAAAGCAAACAAAGCCTATATGGCTTTTGAACAGGAGCACGAACGCGAGCCTTCTACCGAAGAGCTGGCCGAGATCCTGGAGATGAGCGAAACAGAGATCAACAATATTTTCCAGAGCAATACCCGTCATACCTCGCTCGATGCCCCCGTGCACGAAGCCGAAGATGTGGCGATGGGCGACCTGCTCGAAGGATCTGATGATACCGATGAAGACGTGATGCAGGATTCGTTGCGCAACGAGATCCGCCGCGTGCTGAAATCGCTGAGTCCCCGTGAAGCCGAGATCGTGAATGCCTATTTCGGTCTCGACGGCGAAAACGGCGTTACCATTGAGCAGATCGGCCAGAAATACGATCTTACCAAAGAGCGTATCCGGCAGATCAAGGAACGCGCTATCAAGCGTTTGCAAAAGGCACGTTACAGCAATGCCCTGAAGGCATACCTGGGATAAGAAGATATTTAACCGTTGAATGGGATTTCGGAAGCGGACTTATATTTGCCCTTCTGAAATCCCATTTATCATTCAGGCAACCGCAAGCAGGAATTTGAACAAACCATCCCTTTTTCTTTTCACCCGGAACATTTTTGCCGCGACGAGGCGGCTGCGCCAGATTCCTGCTGCAGGCCGGTGGCGCTGCCTCCTGCCCGTCTTTGCTGCGATGACAGCACTGGCTGCCTGCGAAAAATCCATTTCATTTACCCTCGATAAGCAGGATTCCAGGCTGGTGGTAGACGCCTCGATCGAGAACGGCCGCCCGCCCCGCGTGGTGCTTACCCATAGCCTCGACTATTTCAGCGAGGTGAATCCTGCGATACTGGAAGGTGCTTTCGTGCATGGCGCACAGATCGACGTTTCCAACGGCGCCAAAACCCACCGGCTGAAAGAGTATTCCGTATCCACCCCCGCAGCCACACTATATTATTATAGCATCGATTCGGCCAGCCCGTCCACCGCCTTTGCGGGCGAGCTGCAGAAAGCCTACAGCCTGTCGGTGACCACCGGCGGTCAAACCTATACCGCACAAACCACCATCCCGGCGCTGGCCAAAACCATCGAGGCGTTATCGTGGAGAAAATCGGAAAAGAACAAAGACAGCAGCAAAGTGCTGGTATTTGCGCGGTTGTACGATCCTCCGGGATTGGGCAACTATGTGCGGTATTATACATCGGTAAATGGCGGGGCTTTTTATCCCGGGATGAGCTCGGTGTACGACGATCAGATCGTCGACGGGCTAACCTACGAGGTGGAAGTGGAGAAAGGCGTGGACCGGAACGCCGATATCGACTTTGAAGACTATGCCTTCTTCAACCGGGGAGATACCGTGACGGTCAAATTCGCCAATATCGACAAAGCCACCTACGATTTCTGGCGCACCATGGAATACAATTACCAAAGCATCGGCAGCCCTTTTTCTTCTCCCACCAAGGTGCAGGGTAATGT
>JBDHYM010000220.1:0-4555 GCA_039811405.1 Flavihumibacter sp.
CGAGCGCATTTCGAACGAGCTGTGCTCCCTGCGCCCGCATGAAGACAAATTCACCTTCTCGGCTATATTCCAGCTATCGAACAAAGGAGATGTAAAAGATTGCTGGCTGGGCCGCACTGTCATCCATTCCGACCACCGGTTCACTTATGAAGAAGTGCAGGAGATCATTGAATCGGAAGACGGATTGTACAAAGAAGAAATACTTACGCTCAACCGGTTTGCACAACGTTTTCGCAAGCAGCGGTTTAAAAAAGGGGCGATCAATTTTTCGTCGCAGGAAGTGCGGTTCAAGCTCGACGAGCAGCACCGGCCCATCGGTATCATCGTCAAGGAAAGCAAGGAAGCGCATCAACTGATCGAAGAGTTCATGCTGCTGGCCAACCGCTACGTGGCCGAATATGCCGGCAAGGTGGAAATAGATGGGAAGCCATTGCCCTTTCCTTACCGTGTGCACGACCAGCCCGATGAAGAAAAATTATTGCCTTTTGCAGCTTTCGCCCGTAAGTTCGGCCATGCATTCGATACCAAATCGCCCGACAGCATTGCGGCTTCGTTCAACCAGTTGCTGAAAGACGTGCAGGGGCAGCCCGAGCAGCATGTGCTGGAGCAATTGGGTATTCGCACCATGGCGAAAGCCATCTATACGGCTAAAAATATCGGTCACTACGGGCTGGGCTTTAAAGATTATTGCCATTTTACTTCGCCCATCAGGCGTTACCCCGACGTGATGGTGCACCGTGTTTTGCAGCAGCTGCTTGATAAGCAGCCCCAGGCCGACAAGAAGATGGAAGAAAAATGCAGGCATTGCAGCGAGCGCGAGCGCGCCGCCATGGAGGCGGAACGGGCGGGTAACAAATATAAGCAGGTCGAATACCTGCAGCATTTCCTGGGAGAAGAGTTTGACGGTGTGATCAGCGGCGTTGCCGCTTTCGGCTTCTGGGCGGAAACGGTAGAACATAAATGCGAGGGACTGGTAAGTGTGGCCAGCCTCTCCGACTACGATGATTTCAGGCATGTTGAATCGGATTATATGTTGGTGGGTATGCGCAGCGGCCGCCAGTTCCGCATGGGCGACAAAGTGCGCATACGCGTAGTGGCCGCCAATCTCGAAAAGCGCCAGCTCGATTACGAATGGGTGATCGCCGCTTCGCTAAAGGAGCATCCCGCTGCTGCCAGGAAAGAGAACAACGGCAGGAAACCCGGCGGTGTCAAAAAGAAACGTAAAAAATCCTGAGCTTGTCTGCGTCTGTCAGCCTGAATAAATTCATCAGCGATACCGGGTATTGTTCGCGTCGCGAAGCCGACGAACTGATAAAATCCGGTCGTGTATTGCTGAATGACAAGATTGCGGTTACAGGTAACCGTTATACACCCGGCGATGTGGTGGAGGTCGATGGCAGCCTGGTAACCCGCAGCCAGAAAGAAAAGCCCCTGTACATCGCTTTTAACAAGCCGGTGGGAGTGACCACCACCTCCGAAGTGCATATACCCGGCAATATCATCAGCTATATCGGGTTTCATAAAAGGATATTTCCGATCGGGCGGCTGGACAAAGATTCTGAGGGACTGATCTTTCTTACCAACGACGGTGATATGGTGAACAAGTTGCTTCGTGCCGGTAATGCCCATGAAAAAGAATACACGGTGCGGGTGCACCGGCCCCTCGAAGCCGGTTTTGCCGAGAAGATGAGCCAGGGTATTCCGCTCGATGGCAAGAAAACCCTGCCCTGTAAGGTAACGGTTACCGGCCGGCAGCAATTCAGGATTATCCTGGTGCAGGGATTGAACCGCCAGATCAGGCGCATGTGTGAATACCTGGGTTATACGGTTACGGCCCTGCAGCGAACGCGGATTATGCATGTTCGGCTGGATAAATTACCTGTGGGTAAATGGCGTTACTTGAGCGAGGCGGAGATGAGCCAATTGACCGGCAGCGTGGAGCATTCTTCCAAAACAGCGCCCCTTAACGTTAAACCGCCCATTGCAAAGCATAGCCACTCCGCTTCGGTGAAGCCGGAAAAGAAGAATGACGCCAAACCTGCCAACGCATCTGCACCCGCAGCCGAAAAGCGGCATAAGCCTGCTGCGCCCAAGGGCTCATACAAGGCGTATCGCGACCGGCGTAAATCGCAGGGCTGATCTCACACTGCTGGCTGACTGTCACAGCCTGTCGGCTATTCCAAAGATAGGTATGTCATGTTTTCGTAAAAACTTGCCGTTGATTCCGCTAACCGGTTAGAAACCTGTGTGTTTGACCTGATTGGTTGCACGAACAATTATACCTTGCGTGCTTTGACCGGTATTGAATAACCGATAGCTGCAGTTTACTAAGAAAACATGACATGAAATATATTCTGTTCCTGGTGGTAATGGGGCCAATAGTATTGTTCGCTCAGACAGACACGATCCCCTTGTATAAAATTTACTCTGTCGAAAAGAAAAATGAAATAAGCCTGGAGGAACTTGTCAATAGCCTGCAAAAAAGAGATGTGGTCTTTTTTGGAGAAGAACATGACGACTCGGTGGCCCATGTGCTGGAATTGTTGTTACTGGAGAGGCTTCATAAACAGGCAGGCAAAGAAACCATTCTTTCGATGGAAATGTTTCAGACCGATGTGCAACTGGCGCTCAATGAGTACCTCGGCGGGTTAATTACGGAAACTAACCTGGAAAAAGACGGTAAGCTCTGGAAAAACTACAAGGATTACCGACCCCTGATAGAGCATGCCCGGGAAAACGGAATATTTGTATTGGCAGCGAATGCTCCGTCGCGTTACACCAATCGCGTTACGCGAAATGGGTTGAAAAGCCTCAACGATTTGGACAAGGCGGCCAGGGCGCTTTTGGCACCCATTCCGGTCGATACACTTACGGGAGCTTACTATGAAAAATTCAGTGCTTTAATGGGTGGGCATGAAGGAATGGCCCTCCTGAAATTATACCAGGCGCAAAACCTCTGGGATGCCACTATGGCCTGGAATATCGCCAGGTTGATGAAAAAGAAGCATAGGAAAAAACTGGTATTCCACCTGAATGGCCGTTTCCATAGCGATCAAAAGTTGGGCGCTTATGCACAACTCCAACGCTATTCCTCCAAACTGAAGTGTGCGAATATTTCGGTCTTTAAAGAGGCTTCCATAGCAGCGCCCAAATGGAGTGATTGGGAATACCTGGGTGATTTTATCATTATTACCAGGCCTGCCAGACCAGCCACCTGATTTTCGCTTTCCCGCGGCCCACGCACGCGTGCCTGTTGCTGCAGTGGCCAACAGGCACGCATGTGCAGGCTGGTCCACTACTTTGAAATACTGCCCAGGTAATCGCTCAGTCTTAAAATGGCTTTGGAAACATCTGCAATGCCCTGCTGTGCCTCGGTCCAGTTGTTTTGCTCAATGGCTTCGCGAATGGCCGGTAAGGTTTTTACGCCATAGCCCGTGTAGAAACCCGGCGCATAAATGCTGTGCTTATACCATTTCCGGCGGGGCAACCCCTGGTCCAGCAACAATTGCTGTTCGGCGGTATAGAGTATCTTATTGATGGTTTTTCTTTTCGCCGGATCGACGGGTTTGGAAAGAGCTGACCGGAGATTGTCTGTGGTTGTTTTCAACTGTGCAAGCGCGTTTTGCAGCAAGCTAAAATCCAGGTACGGAACCACCGGTTTTGCAGGCAGGTCGCCCCAATGTTTGGCAGTGTCTTTTGCCAGGGCCGGTAAACCTGCTTTCCTGATCTCATTGTCTATGGCATGCGACTCACGGAGGTCGTCGGTGAACTTCACCAGCTCATCAGCATAACCGTTGATGGTTTTGTACAGATCGGTGAACTCAAACGGAAGGATATCAGCATCGGCTATTTTCAACGTGAGATGTCCCGCTGTTTTGGCCAATGCCACACCGTATTCGAAAGAAGGATCTTTAAAGCGCCGGAAATTTTCATAACTGTCGTAAATGCTGTGGTACTCGCCGCCGGCGCTTTCACCCCCGAAGCCGATGTTGAGCGACGGAATGCCGGCATGCTGGAAGAAGGGCGAGTAATCCGACCCCGATCCCAGGGCAGAAAGCTCGATCTCTTTTTTTGCCAGCAACTGCTTTCTGGCGTTGGATGAATTTGCATCGACCACCCTTTTTGCCAGCAGCCGTTTGGCAACGCTGACATTGGTTTGCGGATCAATCACTGTGGCGGCTACTTCGTTCACGACCTTATGTAAGGCATGCGAGCCGCCTATACCCAAAAAGCCCCGGCCATTTCCGTCTGAATTGATATAGATGACCGCTTTCTCCTGCAGCTCTTTCATATTGTCTTCCACGTATTCGGTTGACCCCAACAGGGCGGGCTCTTCTCCGTCCCAGGCGCAATAGACCAGTGTGCGTTTGGGTTTCCAGCCAGCTTTTACCATTTCACCGATGGCTTTGGCCTCTTCCAGTACCGCTGCCAGTCCCGAAATGGGATCGTCGGCACCATATACCCAGGCATCGTGGTGATTGCCCCTGATCACCCATTCGTCGGGAAATTCACTGCCGGGTATGGTAGCGATCACATCATAGCAGGGAACGGTTTT
>JBDHYM010000221.1:0-4528 GCA_039811405.1 Flavihumibacter sp.
GCTCTTGTCGGTGAACCTGCCCTACGCCATGGTCAGCAAGAACAACCAGCACAACTATTTCAACTTCAAATTCCTGGAAGCCGCCTATAAAGCCGGGCATACCGAGCTGGCCGCCCGCGTTTCCAGCGCGTTGCACAAAGATTTTGAACAGCAGATAGCCTATATCGGCCAGTTGCCCGAAAGAAAGCAGGACGGCCTGCACCAGGAAATGCTGGGTGCGCAGCAACTGCTGCAAATGCTCAATGCCCTCGACGCCGCCTATAAAAGCGGAAGCAGCCTGCAACCCGCCACCGAAGCACCGGCCGGCGGCCTGCCACCGAAAAACTAGGCCGAACTCCCGGCCCGGTTTTTTGTTATATTGTGCAGGAGGCTTTTTTATGAAGGGATACCTGTTTACCGGCTTTCGTCCCGACGAGAATGGTAAATCGAAATTTGAGCAATTGCTCGATGTCTTCCTGCAACTGCTTACCTACACCAATGGTGATGTGGGCGAAGCGCTGCAGTGGATGAACCAGCTCGACAAGCAATACGAGCTCACGGCGCCCGACTACGGGATGGGCGATTTCATTGAAGACCTGAAGGAGAAAGGATATATCGACGACAACCCCGGTAATGGCAGCATTAAAATAACGCCCAAAACCGAACAGGGTATTCGCAAACGGTCGCTCGAAGAGATCTTCGGTAAGCTCAAGAAATCGCGCCAGGGCAATCACAGCAGCTTCAAACCAGGGCTGGGCGATGAGCTTAACCCGGAAACCAGGCCGTTCCGCTTCGGTGATATGCTGGAGCAGATCGATTTTACCGAGAGCATCCGGAACGCCCAGATCAACCATGGCATCGACGCATTCAATATGCGGGAAGACGACCTGCAGATCCGCGAAACCGACTTCAAGGCGCAGACATCCACCGTATTGATGATCGACATATCCCACTCGATGATCCTCTACGGCGAAGACCGGATCACACCTGCCAAGAAAGTGGCCATGGCGCTCAGCGAGCTGATCACGACGCGCTATCCCAAAGACACGCTCGACATCGTCGTATTCGGTAACGACGCCTGGCCGGTGGAGATCAAAGACCTGCCTTACCTGCAGGTGGGCCCTTACCATACCAACACCGTTGCCGGCCTGGAGTTGGCGATGGACATCCTGCGCCGCCGCCGCAATCCCAACAAGCAGATATTCATGATCACCGACGGCAAGCCCACCTGCCTGAAACTGGGCAAGCGCTATTACAAGAACAGTTTCGGCCTCGACCGCAAGATCACGACCCGCTGCCTTAACCTGGCAGCGCAATGCAAGAAACTGCGCATACCCATCACCACTTTCATGATCGCCTCCGACCCCTACCTGCAACGGTTTGTCAACGAGTTCACCGAAACCAACCAGGGCAAAGCTTATTTTGCCTCGCTCGACCATCTCGGCGCGTTTATCTTCAAAGACTTTGAGAGCGGGAAAAGAAAAACACTGTATTGACCCACAAACAACATGCATGAATTATAGCAAGATCAACACCCTCGGAGAACTGAAAAAAGCCGGCTATATATCCAGGCCGGTGAAAGAAGAGGTGCGCGATAACCTCATCGCATCCATGCAACAGGGTACGCCGAGGTTTGAAGGTATTATCGGTTACGAAGAATCGGTTATTCCCGATACCGAAAGGGCGCTGCTAAGCAGGCACAACATTCTTTTTCTCGGCCTGCGCGGGCAGGCAAAGACCCGCATGGCACGGCAAATGGTGTCGTTACTGGATGAATACATACCGGTGGTAGCCGGCTCGGAGATCAACGACGACCCGTTCCATCCCGTATCCAGGTATGCGCGCGACCGCGTTGCCCGCGAGGGCGACAATACCCCCATCGCCTGGATGCACCGCAGTGAACGGTACGGCGAAAAACTGGCCACGCCCGATGTCAGCGTAGCCGACCTGATCGGTGACATAGACCCTATTAAAGCGGCCAACCTCAAGCTCAGCTTCGCCGACGAAGGGGTGCTGCATTACGGCATCATTCCCCGCAGCAACCGGGGCATTTTCGTGATCAACGAGCTGCCCGATCTCCAGGCGCGCATACAGGTGTCGCTATTCAACATCCTGGAAGAGGGCGATATCCAGATCAGGGGCTTTAAGCTGCGCATGCCGCTCGATATCCTTTTCGTATTCACCGCTAACCCCGAAGATTATACCAACCGCGGCTCGATCGTTACGCCGCTGAAAGACCGTATCCAGAGCCAGATACTCACCCACTACCCCCGGCACCTGGCGCATTCGCTCGCCATCACCGAGCAGGAGGCCGCTATTTTGCCGGTACAGCAAGAACGCGTGCATGTCAGCGACCTGGTGAAGAAGCTAATTGAGCAGGTGGCTTTTGAAGCACGCAGCAATGAATACGTCGATAAAAAAAGCGGCGTATCGGCGCGCCTCACCATCAGCGCCTACGAAAATGCGGTAAGTGCCGCCGAACGCCGGGCCATTATCAACCGCGAAGAAAAAACGCAGGTATGGCTGAGCGACCTCACCGGTATCATTCCCAGCCTGACGGGCAAGATCGAGCTGGTGTACGAAGGCGAGCAGGAAGGCCCTTTCCAGGTAGCCATGAACCTCGTGGATAAAGCCATGCGCACCCTGTTCGTGCAGTACTTCCCCAACCCGGAAACGCTGAAGAAAAGACGCAATACGGGCAAGGAATCGATGCGCGAGGAAGAAAACCCCTATAAGCCGGTTATCCGCTGGTTCGACGCGGGCAACCAGTTGGATATGCCTTTCAATACCACAGATAAGGATAAGGAGATCCGCTTATATGAAGTGGACGGATTACATGCGCTCGTTAAAAAATTCTTCCCGAAACTGGCGAACCGGGAGCTGGTATTGATGATGGAATTCGTATTACACGGATTGAGCGCCTATTCGCAGATCAGCAAAAAGATCGTCGACAACCGCCTGGAATTTAAAGACCTCATGGGCTCGATGGTGAACCTGGGCGGCAGCGAAGAAGAGGATTTCGACCTGGATTAGGTAATATTCACTTCACGCTCCAGCTCCACGTTAAAAGCAGACCGTATGCTTTGCACGATCTGTTCGCTCAGGTCAAAGATATCGGCGCCGGAGGCATGCCCGTAATTGACCAGCACCAGCGCCTGCCGGGGATGAACGCCTGCATCCCCTTTGCGATAGCCTTTCCAGCCCGCCGCTTCGATCAGCCAGCCGGCGGCCAGCTTTACCTTGTCTCCCGGTAATGGATAACCGACAATACCGGGATGCTGCTGCAACAGGCGGTTGAATTCTGCCAGCGGAACCGTGGGGTTCTTAAAAAAGCTGCCGGCATTGCCGATCACGGCCGGGTCGGGCAGCTTCGATTGCCGGATGCGTATCACGGCATCGGCCACGTCGCGAATACCCGGTTGCCCAATACCGGCGGCTTCCAGCTCCTGGCGAATGGCGCCATAGGATGTATGCAGCACCGGCTTCTTGCGCAGGCAGTAGGTAACATCCAGGATCACATACTGGTTGCGAAGTTTGGTTTTAAACACGCTTTCCCGGTAACCAAAATGACAGTCGCCAACGGTGAATGTTTCCACCCGGCCGCTCTCGATGTGCAGCGCCCGCAAATCCCAGAACACGTCTTTTATCTCCACCCCATAAGCGCCGATATTTTGCATGGGCGAAGCGCCTACATTACCGGGAATAAGAGACAGGTTTTCGAGCCCGCCCCAGCCCCTGCCAATGCAATACTGCACAAACCCGTGCCAGTGCTCTCCTGCTCCCGCCCGCACATATACGTAATCGGCGTCTTCGTGCAGCTCTTCCACGCCCCCTATTTCATTTTTCAATACCCAGCCGCTGAAGTTCTCCCGGAAAAGCAGGTTGCTTCCCCCCCCGAGAACCAGCAGCGGAAGCGCCGCTTCGCCCTGCTCTTTCCTGTGCTGAAGGAGCGCCTGCAATTCGTCCGCCGAGCTGAAGCGGGCAAAGCGGTGCGCCGACACATCCATGCCGAAACTATTGAGCTTTTTCAAGGAGTAGTTTGCCAGTATTTCCATACATTCAAAGTTATGGCGAGAAAAGCATTGATTTTGGGCGCCAGCGGAATGATTGGCAGCACCCTGCTGGCATTTTTGCTGAAAGACGATTATTACGACCAGGTAGAGCTGCTGGTTCGTTCGCCCCTGCCGCAAAGCCATCCGAAAATGCGGCAGACCGTTATTGATTTCAGCAGCCCCGACGCCTATTACCCGCCCACCGCCGGTGTCGAGACCGCATTTTGCTGCATCGGTACCACCATGAAAAAGGTGCAGGGCAATCACGACGCCTATAAAAAAGTGGACTTCGATATACCTGTATTTGCCGCCAAAGCGGCGGCAGCCAGCGGCGTTTATGGATACCTGTTAGTGTCTTCGGTGGGCGCCGATCCGGGTCTGCAAAGTAATTTCTACCTGAAGCTCAAAGGGGTTACAGAAGAAGCCGTGTGCAAGGAACAAATACCCCAGGTGCATATATTCCGGCCCTCCTTATTGCTGGGCGACCGCAAGGAAAA
>JBDHYM010000222.1:0-4474 GCA_039811405.1 Flavihumibacter sp.
CTGGTAGCCTTCACGTACAAAGCCGCGGTTTTTCAACTGGAAGCAGGTAGCGGGTGCATGGCACATCTTCTCCACCAGCTTCTCAAATGACAGCCGACCCGATTGTACATAATGGAGCATCAGCAGTACCGAATGCTGTACCAGGGGTAATCCCGCATGTGCGTGCAGGTAATCTTCCTGCTTTTCTTCCCAGGTGTGCGGCGCATGATCGGTGGCAATAACATCGAGCCGGTCGTCGAGCAGGGCTTCCCAGAGGGCGGTCCTGTTGTGCGGCGCCTTGATGGCCGGGTTGCATTTGATCAGGTTGCCCAGCCGGTCATAGTCGTCGGCCGTAAAATGCAGGTGATGCACACATACTTCAGCGGTTATTTTCTTTTCTGCCAGCGGCAGCATATTGCCGAATAGCTGCAGTTCTTTTTCGGTGGTGATGTGCAGAATATGCAGGCGGCTATGGTGCTTTTTGGCGAGCTGTACCGCGTAGAACGATGACTCGAAACAGGCTTCGGCCGATCGTATCAGCGGGTGATCGGCGGCAGTCAGTGGCCGTCCGGTTGCCTCTAAGGCCGCTAGGTTGCGGTGGATGATCCGCTCGTCTTCGCAATGCGTGGCGATCAGCAGTTCCGAGCGGGAAAAAATATTTTCTAGCGACAATGGATTGTCCACCAATAATCCCCCGGTGGAAGAACCCATGAATATCTTGATACCCGCCACCCGGTCTTTTTTGTCGTTCGTGCGCAGTATTTCATCGAGGTTATCGTTGCTGGTGCCCATGAAGAAAGAATAATTGGCCAGCGAGGTGTTTGCGGCGATTTGGTATTTATCTTCCAATAGCGCTTGCGTGAACACCGGCGGTTTGGTGTTCGGCATTTCCATAAAACTGGTAACGCCGCCGGCTACCGCCGCCTTCGATTCAGTATAAATGGTGGCCTTGTGGGTTAGTCCCGGTTCACGAAAATGCACCTGGTCGTCGATGGCGCCCGGCATCAGGTGCAACCCTTCTCCATTGATCTCTTCCACGGCGCCCCGCACGCTGATCTGCGGGTCTATCCTTTCAATAAGGCCATCCGCCACCAATACATCGGTTGCCCGGATGCTTCCTTCATTCACCAACTGCACGTTCTTTATGAGGTATCTGCGCATAATTTGTTTACTTAGCCTAAAATTTGACCGAACCGATGCAAGTTATAAAAAGACTGCTTCATGTACTGTTGCTTGTTTGCCCCTCGCTGCTGTTTGCCCAGTCCACCCTTTTGCCGCAGGGTTATAAGCACCAGCAACTGATGGATCGCATCGAGATCCGTTTCCGCGACAGCGCGCTTTCGATGCAGCAGACCAAGCCGTTCGACCGGAAGGGATGGGTGGAGGCGCTGGAAGGGATTGACCCGGCGGCGCCCCTCAGCAAGGTGGATGCATTCAACATCGAGAGCGCCCTGATGAATAACCAGGAATGGGTAACCGGTTCGAAAGAAGGTTTCGCCAGCAAACACCCGTTTCTCAAGACTTTTTACAAAACCAGGTCAGACCTGCTGATGGTCGACGTGAAGGACTTCTTTCTCAGTATCAACCCGATGTTCAATTTCCAGGTGGCGAAAGAATCGGGTACAGATGAAACCCTGTATATCAACAGCCGGGGCGCGCGTGGCCGCGGACTGATTGCCAAAAAGATCGGCTTCGACTTCTATCTCAGCGAAAACCAGGAAAAAGACCCCTGGTACGTGCGGCGCTTCCAGCAACAGTTCAACGCAGTTCCGGGTGGAGGCTATTACAAAACCTTCAAGACCACCGGTTACGATTATCTCGATGCCCGCGGCTCGCTTTTTGTGAATGCCACCAAATACATCAATATCCAGTTCGGGTATGATAAAAATTTCATTGGCAACGGCTACCGGAGTTTGTTTTTGAGTGATTTTTCCAACAACTACCTGTTCCTGAAATTAAATACGCGGATATGGAAGCTGAATTACCAGAACCTGTTCATGGAGCTGACACCTTCCCTGAGCAACAGCTTTCGTACCGACCAGTTACTCGATAAAAAATATGCGGCCATGCACCACCTCAGCTACCAGCCCACCAAATGGCTGAACGTGGGCCTGTTCGAATCGGTGATCTTCGGCCGGCGCAACAGGTTCGATTTCACTTACCTTATACCGGTCATCTTTTTGCGTTCAATCGAGCAGCAGAACGGCAGCGCCGATAATGCCAATATCGGCTTCGATGCGAAAGCAAACGTGGCCAAACATTTCCAGTTCTACACGCAGGTGCTGTTCGACGAGTTCAAGCTGAGCGAAATGAAGAGCAGCCGGGGCTGGTGGGGAAACAAATATTCCTTTCAGTTCGGCGGCAAATACATCGACGCTTTTGGTATTCCGAACCTTGATTTGCAGGGTGAATTCAATACGATCAGGCCGTTCACTTATTCGCATGGCGACAGCCTGGTAGATTATTCGCATTACAACCAGCCGTTGGCGCACCCGATGGGCGCCAACCTCAAGGAGGTGATAGGTATTGTACGCTACCAGCCGCTGCCGCGCCTGCAGGTGCAGGGCAAGCTGATCGCCTGGCAGCAGGGACTTGATTCAGCCGGTATCGATTTCGGCAGTAATATTTTACGGCCCTACACCGAACGGCCTTCCGACTACGGCTGGCAGACGCTGGAAGGAAGAAAAGCCACCGGCGTCAATGCATCGCTCTATGTTGGCTACGAACTGCTCGAAAACCTGTTCATAGACGGCATGCTCCAGGTGCGCAATTATAAGGCGGCCGGCGATGCCTCGCTGAACAGGAATACCACGATGTTCAGCCTGGGGTTGCGTATGAATATGTACCGGCGCGAATTTGATTATTGAATATGTGGCAGCGATCTACCATCCAGTTGTTGCGGTTCCCTTTTTCGTTTTTCCTGCTGCCTGTATATCTTTTTGCCCTGAGCCAGGCCTTGTACACCAATTGGGCGGATGCCGTTCTGGTCTTTTTTATTTTGCATTTTCTCGTATATCCGGCCAGCAATGGTTATAACGGGTATATGGATCGCGATACCGAATCCGTGGGCGGTATCCGCCACCCGCTGCCGCCTACGCGCCAGTTGCTGCAGGTGGTCAATGGCATGGACATTGCTGCCGTCGCGCTTTCCTTTTTGGTGACGCCCTGGTTTGCATTGGGGGTGATCATATACATCGCGGCTTCGCGCGCGTATAGCAGCCACGCTGTGCGGCTGAAACGTTTTGCCTGGCTGGGTTTCCTGCTCATAATGACCTGCCAGGGCGCCCTGGTTTTTGCCATGGTATATCATGGTGTGCATGCCAGTCACCCGCTTCACGCATCCTCGACGGGCTGCATAGCCAGCAGCCTGTTGCTGGGCGGCGCTTATCCGCTGACCCAGGTCTATCAGCACCGGCAGGATGCCGCTGCGGGCATACACAGCATCAGCCGGCAACTGGGCATAAAAGGAACTTTTATTTTCTCCGCCCTGGTGTTCAATGCAGCCTTCCTGGCACTGGGCGTGCATTTCGGCATACAACTGGAGCTGGACCGGTTCCTGTACCTCCTGCTTTTCTTTCTGCCGGTGGGGGCATACTTTTTTTATTGGGCACGGAAAGTATGGAAGAACGCCGCCGCCGCCGATTATGATCACCTGATGCGCATGAACCTGGTGTCGGCGATCTGTTCCAATGCCGGTTTTCTGTTTATCTTAACGTGGAAACTACTTGACTGAAATCATTTCCATAGGCACAGCCGTTCCTGCCTATTGCCACCGGCAGCAGGATATACGGCAATTCATGGACAGGGTGTATGCATTACCGGCTGCTGAGAGCCGCAAGATGCGGTTCCTGTACCAGCAATCGGCTATTGATCACCGTTATTCAGTCATACCCGACTACAGCCTGCCGCCGGCTGAGTGGGCCTTTTATCCGCCCACCGAATCGCTGGAGCCGTTCCCCTCGCTTGAAAAAAGAATGGAATGGTACGACAGGCATGTGCTGGCGCTGTCGTTAAACGCGATCGACGACTGCTTTGAAAACCTGCCGGCCGCCCGGTCGGGTATCACGCATATTATTACGGTAAGTTGTACCGGTATGAAGGCCCCGGGTCTTGAGCTGGAGCTGCTGCAGGCCCTGCAACTGCCGGCACAGGTACAACGCCACGCCATCAATTTCATGGGTTGCTATGCCGCCATTCATGGATTGCGGCAGGCCGACCTGGTTTGCCGCGCTGATCCGTCGGCGAGGGTATTGCTGGTATGCACCGAGCTCTGCACCTTGCATTTCCAGAAAACACCTACGCCCGATAACATCGCGTCGTCGCTGCTTTTTGGCGACGGATCGGCCGCCGTATTGCTGCAACCCGCTTCAGGCAAGGGGCACCTGCTAAAAGGGTTCTATGGTGAAGTGGCTGCTGCCGGCAGCAAAGACATGAGCTGGGGATTGTCGTCGTCGGGCTTTCAGATGACCCTCAGCGGGTATGTGCCCGACCTGCT
>JBDHYM010000223.1:0-4442 GCA_039811405.1 Flavihumibacter sp.
TTTGCCGGGGCGGCAGCGGGCAGGTGGCATAGGGCGTAAATACGCAGGGCGGGTTATAGGCTTTGTTGAAGTCGAGGATCACCGTTTCATTTTCTTTCGGTTTATCCGTATATAAAAAACGACCGCCGGCATAGGTTTCAGCGGCGGAGGTAGCATCGCCAAAAACAATGAACAGCTCATCGCCTTCCTGCATGGCATCGAGCCGGAGGTTCCGGCCATCGAGTTCGAACACCAGCGTGCCCGGCGACGGCTGCTGCGTGGTTTGGCCGACGATATTGGTGATGGGGATGGTTTTCAGCGAATCAGCTTTTTCAAAGCGGGCGATGACGCGGTATTTCAGGTCGATGGGGAAACGATCTACACCAGTGAAAGCCTTACGCATCTCGCTTTCATCGTCGCGCAGGCGGATACCGAATTGCTGGTCACGTTTGATGATGGTAAAGCGAAGCGTTCCGGCTTTCAGCTCCTTGCTTTTACCATTGGAAAAGATGGTGAGATCAGTAGCGGGTTGTGTATCGCAGGTGATACCGGCTGAAGGGTTTGCTTTGAGCACAACCGAATCGCCGCTTAGCAATATGGTTCCGGCCTCGGCAGCGATCTTTCCTTCAGGAAACCTAATGCTGTTTTTTTCGGCGCTGCCGAAAGTATTGGCGCCGGGCTTCAGCCAGAATAGTCCGATGAGATTGAGCCATCCGTTCGGTGCTTTTAGTGACTCGATGCGCTTGGCATGCCAGGCATTGATATCCGCTTCGTATTGCTTCCTGTCTGTGCCCGCATCTTCGGGTGAATGACAAGCTGCGAAAAGTATAGTAACCAGGCAGGCAATAAAAGTTTTCCTGAGCATCGAAGTATGATTTGATAAAGCCGGAAGGCGGTAATAGAACAGCAAATCTACCTACTATCAGGGAAAATGGCTGCGCTGCGCCGGACAATATCACTTCTTTTTCAGGTAAAGCACCGCATCCATATTCGTGGGCGATTCGATCACCTTGAAATAACCGCCTTTGATGTTGGCGGGCGCTTTGATGGTTCTGTTGGCAGAAGGCAGGAACCATTCCATCTCCAGCTCGCCGTTCACCTCGCCCAGGTCGACGGTGGCTTTGGTATTGAAATGCGGGAAATAAATGAGATAGGCATTGCCGGGATCGGCCAGGCAGTAACCGGTGGTACAAAGATCGGCGCGCGGTTTCATATTGATGAGATCAACGCGGCGGGCAAGGTCATTGATATAGCCCATATTGTCGCGCAGCTCGGCATAGTCGGGAAAATTCCTGTCGAGCTTCAAAATATCGCCGCTTACAAATGCAAAATCGGTTTCTTCCGGTGTCATCTTTCCCGGTATTTTTTTCCAGGAATCCATGAAGATGGGATTCAATCCGCGGAAGAAGCTTTTCCATGCCCACACATAATGACCGCCATAGCCCCAGAGGTGATCGGTGTCGATGATGCAAACCTTACCGGCTTTGTTGAGCGGCGGATTATTGCCATAGTCGTCGACCGGCGTGGCGCCGGGCACGGCCCAGGCGGGTGGCTCCCAGGTGGGGGATATATAGTCGGCGGGGCTGTTCCACAGCTCGCTGTTCTTCATCGGTGGTCCTACCCTTGCGCCGAGGCCGATCATGTGTTGCTTCGGCATTGTTTTTTCGGTGGCGCGGATGAAATTGATGATGTGGTAGCACCATTCGGTAGTGCCGCCCTCGTTGATGATCTCGTATAATACGTTATCGAGGTCGTTGACCGTTTGAATCACTTTTTTCACATAGGCCTCCTGCCGCTCCACTACTTTCGGGTTACCCAGGCTATGCAGCGACGGTGCGCCTTCGCGGTCGATGCCGCGGTCTTTGATGTCAACGCCGTTGCGGTTGTTCTTTCCATTGTAGGGATGCCGGTCAATCGGGTCCACACCGGTTACCGGTTCTTTTTTCAGGCTCCAGCCCTGGAACAGCATAACCGATACATAAATGCCTTTTTTTCCTGCCTCGATAACGCGGTTGCGCAGGCGTGAAAAATAGGCTTCGTTCCAGCGGTCGAGGTCAAAGCGTGGTTGTCCGTCGAGCGCCGGGTCGCTGCCCTGGCGCAGGTAAGGCAACGGGTCAACCCTAATCGGCATAGACGACCAGGAAGCGCCCGCGGCCTGCTCCCATACCCAAAACCGCATGAAGTTGTGGTGTTTGCTTTCCATCATGCCGAGGTACTCATTCCAGTCGAATTTCGGCAGGTTCTCTTCCGAATAAATATCCTGGAAATTCTCCCAGGTATGCGAGCCCGTCAGGAAAATGGCTTTGCCGCTGTTGTCGGTGAAGTAATTCGGGTTGGCGGCGCATCGTTTCAGGGGGCCTTGTATAGTTTTCGATAAAACGGGGTTTTGCTGGGCGGAGAGCAGGGAAATATTTAGCACAGCGCCCGCCAGGCAAATCAGGGAGAGGCTTATAGAGCGCATATCGTTTTATTTGGCAATTACTTCTTCGGGCTTCCACCATTGATTGCGGCTGCCTTCCGAGCAGTTAAAGGTAATGACGATGGCGCCATCGTAGTACGCATTGTCTTTAACGTCGAGACATAGCCCCGAGGCTGCGTTTTTTATTTTGGTGATGCTGTCGGCCGACAGATCGAGCATCCAAAGCGAGCCTTTTTCGGTAGCGCTGGGGTGTTGCAGCACATTGTGCTCAAATGACAGTTGCCCGCCGGATTCATGCAGGTACAACCCCGAATAGGCGTTCTGCAGCGTATAGAAGTCGCCGGATTTCCGGATGATCCAGATCTGTTCCTTACGGTCGGCGAAGGTCCATTGTCCTATGTCGGCGCCGGCGGTGTGCGTATTAGGTGCCACGGACAATTTTTTACCATTTATGGCAGTGACCAGCGATAATTTATCGTCTGTACCCTGGAGCAGCCAAAGCTGGTTATTGCTCTCGCGCTTGTGCCAGGTCACGATGGGGGCAAAATCGGCCGTATCGCCTGCTGCAACATCGAGACAAAGGTCATTGTATGCCGATTGTATCCATGCCTTTCTGTTTCCATCGCGGCTTTTTTCATACACCAGCCGGAAGCGCTGGCGGATATTGTCGTCGTTGGCGGCGGCGGTGTAAGGCACCACATCACTTTTTACCGATGAGAGCTCGACGGCTTCGCCGGATGGCAGGCTGATGAATTGTACTGATCCGTCGGGAAAGCGTTTCAGCCGCCAGACACAATCGGCGTTTACCGAGTCGCTGATGATGCGCAGGGGCCGGTGATAGCTTAATGTGAGGTATTTGCTGCTATGGGCGGCTGCCAGCCGGTATTGCCCGCCGCTGCTGCTGTCTGGCTTCTCTTCGATGTTGCAGGCGTATAATAGAAGGGACAGCGCCGCGACAGTGAAGGTGGTTTTTGTAGAGGGCAGTTTGATAGTAGAGTTGGAGGCGTTCACGGCAGGCTGTTTTAGAGAAATAAAGAGGCGAAGCGATACGCAATTAAACCAATCTTTAGGTTTAGCAGTTACTTTTTCGGGAAAATCTTTCCGGGTTGAATATCCGACAAAAATCAGCCTGCGGTCCGGCAAACTGTTCACTATCAGCAGCTTTATCCATCAACTTGCCAGTACAATTTCCCCGGTATGCAATGTATTGAGACATTATTGTACATTCGCGCCAATAAGTTCTTTACTTAATTTCTCATCAAGCCGAAAAGGTTTTACATAACGTAGATTAATAGGGAATTGTGTGCAAATCACAAACTGTCCCGCAACTGTAAGTAACGCAACGGTTTTTGCCCATCGATGTCCACTGCCAAAAGCGGGAAGGACGGCAAAAATGTTACAAGTCAGGAGACCTGCCTTTACCGGATTGACAATGCTTTCGTGGAATGAAGCAGGCAGTCAGTTGATGTACGCATAAGTTTTGCAGGACAACTGTGTCTTGCTATGTCCCCTTTGTGTGCATACCCTCACTTTCCCGTTTATTTCCCATTGCATTTTGAAGTTTGGCAAAAGAGCTTTTAGCCGATTCATCATTTTAAAAGCAACAAAATGCAAACACAAAACTTAGGCTACCCGAGGATAGGCAGCCAACGTGAGTTAAAAAAAGCCAGCGAACAATACTGGCAGGGCAAAATCACCGTACAGCAACTGCTACAAACGGGTAAAACCATCCGTCAACAAAATTGGCAACTGCAAAAAGATGCGGGCATCGACATCATTCCCTGCAATGACTTTTCCTTTTACGATCAGGTGCTGGACACAACGCTTATGGTTGGAGCAATTCCCGAAAGGTATCATTCACTGATGGAAGCAAAACAATTGTCCGACATTGACCTGCTGTTTGCAATGGCGAGGGGTTACCAAAAGGAGGGTTTTGATATAACGGCAATGGAAATGACCAAATGGTTTGACACCAACTATCATTACATAGTTCCCGAATTCACCGCCAATCAAAAATTCACTTTATACAATACCAAAGCGCTGA
>JBDHYM010000224.1:0-4437 GCA_039811405.1 Flavihumibacter sp.
AGGGAAACAGACTGGTCGATAATGAATACAGCCGGAGCGGTCTTTTGCTGCTGCTCGATGCGGCGAAGTATATTGAGCGCTTTCTGGATATTTTCTGTAGCGTAACCGCCATCAAAAAGATTCACCAGGTTATTAATGCTGCGTGAGTTGGTACCCACATAGAAAAACTCCCGGGTAATTATCCTCGCAACCGGCGCTGTTTCCACATCGCGGGTAACAGCATACCGTCGGTAAGTTCCGGCAGTGTGAGCAGCAGTTAGTGTAACCGTTGATTCCATTCAGGTAAGATTTCAGGGGGGATTAAAAAACTCATACCACTTTCAACCATTGCAGGTCGGAAGTACTCGGAACTTTAACCAGTGCGTCGAGTTTTTGCTTAAGATCGATTGGATTGAATGGCTTTTTGAACGCGGCTTCAATGCCGTATTCGCTGGAATACCGGGCAATCTCTTCTTCGTTGCGGGAAGAAACCACCACCATCGGGATATGTTGATAAAGGCCACTGGTGCGGAAATGTTCAACCAGTTCCCAGGGCTCGGTATCGGGAAGTTCGGGGTCTATTACAATAGCCGACGGCAATTCCCCTTTGGAAATGTGATGTACGGCTTCACCGGCCTCGGCAGCGGTTACGGTGGTGTAGTCATCATGTAGTACGGTCTGCAACAAAAACCTGATAGCTTTACTTTCTGTAATCACGAGTATCTTTCTTTTCATCCCAGATCAATTAAGTTTTAGTAAAAACTCAATTTTTCATTAGGAAAGCAATTGGAACGGGTCGGTCTTCACGGGGTAATAGATACGGGTAATTTTTATATACCAGGATGAACCGGTACATACTGCTGTAAACAAAGGGCGTTCTTAGGATTTCTGGAGATGCTAATCAGGTCCGAAAGGTTGCTTTTTGCTTGTTGGTGGGATAAAATTAATATTATTTTCCGTCTGGCGAAATGGTTCAGGAAGTTTTTATCAGAAAAGGGGGAAAATACCCGATAGGTGGTATTAATGGTTATACGTTGTATTTTTAGCTGTTTCGCTGGGATTTTTCCCATAATGCGCCCTGCTGTTTTTGCCGAAACCTGTACCAGCCTTTGATTACAGCCCAATGCATAAACACAAAGTAGTATGGTAAAAATACGAGGCGCCATTTCTTCCCGGCCCTGGCGCCGAGCCAGCCGGCAAAAGCGGCGCTATAAAAAAAACATTGCAAAATAGCGGTAAACCGGTAGAAGCTGCCAGCCCCATTCACCACCACCAGCATATTGCTTATCCAAAACAGCAAAAGGCATACAGGCGCCAGCGTCCACCGCAGCACGCGGTGCGACAGGTACTGAAAACGCAGCATCGGCTGGCGCGCACCGCGCCAGTACGGTCTCAGCCGCTGCATCGCCTGAAAACCGCCCGCGGCGATCCGGATCTTGCGCTTCTCTTCCTCGTGCATGTTCAGCGATCCTGTTTCGGTAGCCGTGGCACGCGGCTCATACCCTACCCTATATCCTTTCAGACAAATCCGCAACGACAGCATAAAATCATCCAACACGGTATCGGGTGCCAGCGGTTCAAACAAAGCCGCCCTGAAAACAAGTATTTCGCCCGCTGCGCCCACAATCGAGCCCGCGCGGGCGTCATTCCTCTTTAACCACGATTCATATTTCCAGTACAGTCCCTCTCCTTCTTCTTTTACTTTTTTTTCGCCCGACATAGCCCCGACGGCTGCATCGGAAAAATAAGCGGCCAGCAATTGCAGGCTGCCGGGCGACAATACACTGTTGGCGTCGGTGATAGCCGCCAGCGGCGTCGTCACCCGCTCCATAGCCAGGTTAATAGCCGCCGCCTTGCCCCGCCGTTCTTCCTGGTGAAAACACCGTATGCCCGCAAACTGCCCGGCGATCCTTTCACTGCCATCGGTAGAGCCGTCGGTAACCACGAAAACCTCCAGGCCGGGATATTGCTGGCCGAGAGTATTCCTGATCTTCTGCTCCAGCACGGCGGCCTCATTATAGGCGGGTATGACAACCGTCATCGGCGGCAGCGGCGCATCAACTGCTGCGTGCGGAACCGTCTTACGGCGGGCCAGCAGGGCTATCAGTAACCCATACCCGATAAAAGTGTAGAACAGAACGCCGGCGCAGATCCAGTATAATGCATAAACGATCATGGGCGGGCGGCTGGACCGGCTACCAGCGCCGCCGCGCCGAACACGCCGGCGCTATCGCCCAGGGCAGGCTTAAGCACGGGTGTGTCGAGCCGGTTGTTGAAAATAAAATGCTCCAGCGAATGTATACCGGCGGTATAGATGGAGTCGATATTACCAACGCCACCGCCAATTACAATCACGTCGGGATCGAGCATATTGGTAACGATCGACAATGCCTTCCCGAAATAATGATGCAGCCGGTGCATGGTAAGCAGGGCTTTCTCTTCGCCGGTAGCAGCCAGGGCCACGATCTCTTTGAGGGAAAGAGCGGCTCCGCCCGATTCGCGGTAAAACCGCTGTAGCGAAGGGCCGCTGAGAATGGTTTCCACGCAGCCTGTTTTGCCGCAATAACAGGGTCCACCCGAATCATCCAGGAATATATGTCCCCATTCGCCGCCGATGCCATGCAAGCCATTCCAGACCCCACCGTCCATCACCAGGCCACCGCCCACACCTGTACCCATGATAATACCGAACACCATCCTCGCCGCCGGGTGCTTTTGTTTTACCACACCCCAGTGGGTTTCAGCCAGGGCAAAGCAATTGGCATCGTTGGCCAGTACCGCCGGTATCTGCAGTATGTGTTCGATATCCTCTTTAAGCGGCTGGCCGTTCAGGGCAGTGCTGTTGCTGTTTTTCATGGTCTGCAACCGCGGATCGATGACCCCCGGCGTACCGATACCGACGCGCTCACAGATAAGACCGGTTTCAGCCTCCATTTTGCGGATCAGCTTTTCGATTTGCTGAATGATGTGCTGGTAACCCCGGTCTCCCTCGGTGGCGATGCGTGTTCTTATAAGCGGGGTGGCGTCTGATAAAGACGGAAGGATCACGCCTTCTATTTTCGTGCCGCCAAGATCAATGCCCCAGATAGGTCCTTTCATTATAATGGCTTTTTCATTTTTCTATGCCGAGCTCCTGCTGGATCTGCTCAAGACTTCTGCCTTTTGTTTCCGGCAAGAACTTCCAGACAAAGAGCAGGTGCAGCAGCATCATGACTGTATAAAAAAGAAAACTGTAAAACCCACCTTTTTCACTGCCTTCCACGATGATGGGGAAGGTCCAGGAAATGATCGCGGCCATTATCCAGTGTGTAAAGCTGCCGAGCGAGCCGCCTTGCGATCTTACCGAATTGGGGAATATCTCGGCAATGAATACCCAGATAACGGCGCCCTGTGAAAAAGCAAAAAAGGCGATGAACCCGATCAGGTAAAACACCACGGAAGTATTACCGCTGACATTCGAATAAAATGCCCAGGCCGTAAGCCCCAGGAAAAAGATCATACCGAACGACCCGATAATGAGCAGGGTCTTGCGGCCGAAACGGTCAATAAAATTCATGGCCAGCAGGGTAAATACCACGTTGGCCAGCCCGATATACACCGGTTGAAGATAAGCCTGCTCCTGGCCATAGCCGGCCATCTCGAAAATACGCGGCGCATAATAAAGAATGGCGTTGATACCCGCCAATTGGTTGAACATAGCCAGCAATACCGCAAACAGGATGGGCTTCCTGTATTTGGCCTGGAAGAGAGATTCACCGGTTCCGTGCTGCGAAAGCAGGTGCTCCTGTTTGATATTGTTCAACGCTTCGGTATCACCGGTTCTTTCAAAAACCGCCCGGGCTTCGTCGTCGCGGTTGTTGAGCACCAGCCACCGCGGACTTTCAGGGATGGTTCTTACCAGCACGGCAAACACCCCCGCGGGTACCAGCATAATGCCGAGCATCCATCGCCAGGAATCTTCTCCGATACCTTTAAATAGAAAATTGGTGAGATAAGCCACAAAAATGCCGAATACGATATTGAGCTGAAACGAACCCGCCAGCCGGCCCCGCATGGGAGCCGGCGATATTTCAGAAATATACATCGGTCCTACAACGGAAGAAGCGCCTACGGCAAGTCCGCCGACCAGCCGGAACAGTATGAACAACGACCATAAAGGAGACAATGCGCAACCGATGGCGCTGAGCAGGTACAATATGGCAATGGCAAACAATACTTTTTTTCGCCCGTACACCTGGGCCGGCCGGCCGGCTATCAGCGAGCCGATCACTGTTCCGATCAGGCTGGAAGCAACCGTGAAGCCCTGCCAGCCCGCACTCAGCGACCAAAGCTGTTGAATGGTTTTTTCGGCGCCTGAAATTACGGCGGTTTCAAATCCGAAAAGGAATCCGCCCAGTGCTGCAATCAGTGACACGCGCAGGGCATAGTTAGAGAAGGTTTGCATTGCCTAAATCTAGC
>JBDHYM010000225.1:0-4433 GCA_039811405.1 Flavihumibacter sp.
CCCGCCCTGCGTATTTACACCTTATGCCACCTGCCCGTTGCCGCCGAAGCAAAACCGGCTGCCGGTTGCCATTAAGGCGGGAGAGAAAGACTTTGCGCATCACTGACACGCCGCTATCAGCAATTATTCTTTTTCTCCAGCTATAAATACCCAGGGATTTTTATTGTCGGGCGCGGTAAACAAATCATCCGACTGCTCGCCGCCGTTTTGAAAAACGCCCTTTACGGGGTCGAACCAATAGTGAGGGAGGCCTGGGGGAAAGCGTTGAATACGCAAACTTCCTCCCTGCGGCAAATAAGAAACATAAAACCGCCCTTCGTTTGCCAGCAGCAGGTGACTGCCACCTGTCAGGTCGGTTCTTTTTTCCATATCGGTAAAGTCGAATCCTTCAAATGCTTTCGCGACAGCGCCTACATAGCGGCTGCCTTCAAATTGCAGCGCATCCTGCCAGTTGAAAGGTGCATCGGTCCACGGTTCCCAGCCCTGCTCCTGCGCGGTTATTTTCCACTGCCATAAGGTAGCAGCACCATAAACAACACCCATGGTACCGCCGTGCATCAACTGGTTCCAGGCATCTTCTCCCTGCCACCAGCCGATGCCGTATTTGCCTTCGTTCATTTTTTCGTAGGTCGGTTCGCCATTCATCGCCGCTTTGACCGGCTTGTTTTCATACATCCTTTCCACTTTGTGGTAAAGATGTTTTCCGTCATGACCGGTTTGCGCCCATTGAAAATCGAGCCACTGGTCGGCCTGGTGCTTTCGGTTGTAGTGAAAGCAATGACTGCTGTCGTTGACGGCCCAGGCAGCCAGGAAGTCGTCGCAGGGATTGTAATGCAGGCCAACGGGTTGCTGGTAGGCATCCCATTTTTCGAACATTTCTCCGGCGGGTACTACGCCGGGCGCATCGCCGTTGCCATCGAGGCTGATCAGCCAACAGGCGGGCCGGGCGCCATATCGCGCCAGTAAATATTTGCTGAAACGGGCGAACTCATTTCCGGCGACCATTGCCCCCAAGGCTTGTTTGCCTTTCCAGCCATAACCGTGAGCCAGCGGCGCAAATACCGGAACGATCTCATGGGCGTACAGGATGCCGGTGAGGGAATCCAGCGCCTGGAAATAAGCCGGTATCAATTCGTTCAGATGTCCTTTGGGAATATCGGCGAAACCCCGCACATATCCCTGGTCGGTGTTTCTTTCGTTAGGCCCTTCGGCCTGTTTATCGGGTTGCACGGCGATCAGCAAAGCAGTATTGAAGCCTTTTTGCTGCCGGTCGGCAGCGTAAATCTCTACCTGACTGGTGGTTGCCCGGTAGGGGATCGACCAGGGGGTATCACCCACCAGTAAAAAAGGATGGCCGTCTGATTGCACCAGGTTTCTTTTGCCGGGCGACATTTTTAACAATCCATGCTTTTGTAAACGGTTATTGCCTCTATACGGTGCGCTGCTAAATTGCCCGCTTTGTAACGACAACCCCTTATCGCTTATGGTACTGTAGGTGGTCCACCGCCATTCGTTGCCGCTGTCGGGTACGGCAAACCGGATGCGCCAGTTGTTGCCGCCATCCCAAAACGCGGGACGCAAAATGCTATCGCCCTTTTCATTGCTGAAAACGGCCCATACTTCCTGGTCGGTATAAGGATTGTTATACGAATTCAAGGCCTGCAGCCTGATCTCCGCTACCGACCATTGCTCGTACTGCACGGTGCCGGTATTACCGCAGCCGGCCAATAGCAGCGCCAGCCATCCTATTACCATTAAACGAACCAGCATGGCCGTTAACGTGGGTCGATGCCGTTGAAAGTATTACCCTGGCTTATATCGCCGGTTTCAAATCCTTTTTTGAACCAGTACACCCGCTGTGCCGAAGTACCGTGTGTAAACGCATCGGGCATAACGGTGCCCGTCGCCATTTTCTGCAGGCGGTCGTCGCCGATGGCATTGGCGGCATTGAGCGCTTCGTCGATATCGCCCGGTTCAAGAATGTTCTTCATTTTCTGTGCATGGTGCGCCCATACGCCGGCGAGAAAATCGGCCTGGAGCTCGAGCGCCACCGACAATTTATTACCCTCGGCCTCGCTCATGCGTGCGCGCATCTGCGATACCTTGCGCGAAGTGCCGTTCAGGGTTTGAATATGGTGGCCCACTTCATGCGCCACCACATAGGCCATGGCAAAATCGCCCGGTGCATTCAGTTTGTTCTGCATCTCCTCATAAAAGGAAAGATCGATGTACAGCTTCTGGTCGCCCGGGCAATAAAAAGGACCGCTGGCAGCGCTGGCATTGCCGCAGGCCGACTGTACGGCGCCCCTGAACAATACCAGGGTCGGTGCGGGATATTGCTGTCCCTGTTCGGCAAATAATTTGCTCCATACATCTTCGGTATCGGCCAGCACCACTTTTACGAAGCTGGCCCGTTTATCGTCTTCCCGCTGTTCGGCCTCGCTCATTTGCTGTTGCGGCACGCCGGCGCCGCCGCTGCTTAACTCGGGAAGCTGCGAGGGATCAATTTCTCCGCCGCTTAAAAAAGTAAAAAGAAGATAGAGCACAACACCTATAACGCCGCCGCCGGCTACCATGCCGCCGGTCGACATGCCCCGCCTGTCTTCCACATTGGTGCTTTCTCTACGGCCAGACCATTTCATATATTCCTTTTTGGAAAACTACTGATTTTTGGGTTATTGCCAAATCTGTCGCAGAAAACCGGCTAACCGTCTCCGAATTTGCCCGGTACCGCCAGTCGTTTGCAAAAACGCACTAGCTTGGCTGCATGAAGTTCTCGCTTGTGTCCCAACGATGGTTCCGCATCACCTTGCATATCGCTGTATGGGTAATCCTGTTCTCGTTACCCTACCTGCTGCGACCGGGTGTGCACGAGAAGGTGAGCGCCCACGAGTTGCTCGGAAATATACTGGGCGACTTTATTTTCATCGGCTTTTTTTACCTGAATGCCTATGTGCTGGCACCCGCTTTTTTATCAAAGCGGTATTATTGGCGGTATGTGCTGGCGGTAGTCGCCTCGTATGCGGGGGTATTGCTGCTGCAGGGATTACTGTTCATTGAATTTCGCCGCCCCGATCAGAAAGAATTCTGGCAGCACGGCATCTTCCTGTTTTTCCTATTCCTGTTTTTCCTCGCCGTCAGTATAACTTACCGCCTGATCGCCGACCAGATAGAAGCCGATCGCTGCGCGAAAGAGATGGAAACCGAGAACCTGAAAACAGAGCTTTCCTTCCTTCGTTCGCAGGCGAGCCCGCATTTCATGTTCAACGTGCTGAACAACCTGGTGGCGCTGGCGCGAAAAAATTCCGAACTGCTCGAACCATCGTTGATCAAGCTGTCGTCGCTGATCCGTTATACCGTGTATGAGGCCAACGAAGAAAAAGTGGATCTCGACAAGGAGGTCGAATACCTGAAAAGTTATATCGACCTGCAGCAGCAACGTTTTGGTAAAAATGTGATGTTTACGGTTGACCTGGAAAAAATCGACGATCATTACCAGATCGAGCCCATGCTGCTGATCCCTTTCGTGGAAAACGCCATTAAGCATGGCACCGGCTTTATGGAGAAGCCCTCCATTGACATAAGACTGGAAGCAGTGAAAGGGAAACTCGATTTCCGCGTGAAGAACCGGTACAACCCCGATAGCCATGAAATAAAAGACAAAACTTCGGGCATCGGGCTCAGCAATGTGAAGCGTCGCCTCGATCTGCTGTACCAGCACCAGCACCAGCTTATGATTACCCGCCACGACGGCTGGTTCACCGTATCTTTGCAGCTAACGCTGCATTAACCATGATACGCTGTATCGCGATCGACGATGAACCGCTGGCCCTGGAATTATTGGAAGACAATATCGGGAAGGTTCCTTTTCTGGAACTGGTGGCTGCCTGCGAAAGCGCGTTCGCTGCCATGAAAGTGCTGGAGCGCGAAAAGGTCGATCTTATTTTTCTCGATATACAAATGCCGGGGTTCACCGGCATCCAGTTTCTCAACAGCCTGCCGAACAAACCCATGGCCATTTTGGTAACAGCGTATGAAAAATATGCGCTGGAAGGCTTCGCGCTCGACGTGGTGGATTACCTGGTGAAACCGGTGGCCATAGACCGTTTCGTGAAAGCCTGCAACAAAGCGCGCGAACTGTTTGAACTGCGCCACCAGGCGGGAAGAGCCTCAGGACCGCCGGAGTATATTTTTGTAAATGCGGACTACAGCCAGGTAAAGCTGGTTTTCAGCGATATTACCTGGATCGAATCGATGAAAGATTACCTGAAGGTTCACCTGAATTCTACCGCGAAGCCTTTGATCTTGCGCATGGCCATGAAAGACATGGAAGAGCAGCTTCCCCCAACACTGTTCGTTCGCATTCACCGGTCGTATATCGTGTCCAAAAAATACATTACCGCCATTCGAAAGAGCAGTGTTTTCCTGGGCGA
>JBDHYM010000226.1:0-4415 GCA_039811405.1 Flavihumibacter sp.
TTGCCGGCGGTGACAAGACGGCCGCTGCGGATATGGTAAGCGTATAATACGCCACCCGGCCAACTGAGCAGGTAGGCGATGCCGCGGTCTGCATCCAGCGTCATGGCAATGATGCCTTCTCCCGGCAGCGTTACATGATCTTGTATGCGATCGCTGGCGGGATCGATCGAGAGCAGGTGACCGCCGGGATAGAGGCCGCCGCCGGCGGGATGATGCACGGGCAGCCTTTCCATGCCGTCAATGCTTTCATAGTAGCCGACATGCGTGGAGAAAAAAAAACGCCCTTCAAAAGCATAAAAACCGTCGTGGCTTTTGCCCTGCGCAATGCAGCCGCTGTTTTTTTCTCCGCAGCAGTCGTCGAGCTCAGCAATCGGCTCTATGCGCGTGGTTGCAGGATCGAACCGGAATACGCGCCCGCCCCGGTCGGGTTCGGCCGACGCCAGCACATAATAAATCCGCCCGTCGGGTGCAGCGGAAATACAATTGTAAGAGTCGTGCGCAAGCGCGAAGCCAGAGTCGAAGCTTTGTACGATAGGCGGTTGTGACCTTGTCATGAAACCTGGTTGACGGGTTAATATATCATCTAAAAATACCGTAAAACGGCGATTTTCGTTAACGTACACGAAATTTTTTCAAAAACTGGCTTCAAAATGTTTTTTCTTCTCAGAATTCTCCTAAATTTAAAACGGGAGTTTGTAGTATTAACCGTTAAGAGCCTGTCCTAATTTGCATTCATAACCGGTTTTTGAAAGAGATGTACCGGATAAAATTGTTACCAGGATCGCTATAAACCACTGCTTATGGATTTGATTAGCCGGCTTGACGCGAACGATGCTTTACTGTTACAACGAATGCGGAACGACGACCGGGAAGCATTCAATGTTCTGTTCGGAAAGTATTGGGCGTGGATGTACGATAAGGCTTTCAAAAGATTGAAAGACCCGGTTGCCGCCAAAGACATCGTACAAGACATTTTCGTATATCTCTGGGTGAACCGGCAACAGGTGATAACCAACCTGCCGGCCTACCTGCATGTTTCGGTGAGAAACCGTGTACTGCAATCGCTGCGCGCCAAAAAAAACAGGGAAGCCTTTCTTGATCCTGCCGACCGCATTTTCGACAACCTGTTAAGCAACGATCCTACCGCCCTGCAACGGAAGGAGTTTTACCATTCTTTTGAAAAGCTGGTATCGAGCCTGCCGCCGAAACGGCAGGAAATATTCCGGCTGCGGTACAATGAAGAGCTGAACACGCGCGATATCGCCCTGAAGATGGGCCTTACGCAAAAGACGGTGCAAAACCAGTTGGGTAAGGCGGTCGACAAGCTCAGGGTGGCGCTGCTGCAGCTTTTTCTCTCGGGCGCATTACTTGTTACCGCCTCTTTTTTTTAATTTTTTTTTTGCAGCAGATGGGATAATTGCTGCTCGCAGGCATCATTTGATTATATAGGTAAAGTTTCAGACGATGAGGGCTACCCTGGAAGCGTTAGTTGATAAATACAGGAAAGGACAGATCACCGAAGAAGAGCTGGCGTTGCTGCATGCGTATTACGACCGGCTGGAATCGGAGCAGGGTGGTTTGACCGGCCTGAGCGAGCAGGCTTTGCAGTCGCTGCAAAACGAGATCAGGGGCGCTGTCGACTTCCGCATTGATGCCGTTGCAGCGCCACCGGCGCCGAAACATATCCTGTTGCGGCGGAGATGGCTGCCAGCCGCGGCCGCGGTGTTACTGGTAATGGCAACAGGCTGGTGGCTGTTGCACCGGCCGGCTACCCGTGAAGAGTTGCCCGTGGCAACAGCGATTCCGCACCAGTTGGTAATAGCGGCCGGTCGCGAATACCTGCGTCTGCCCGACAGCAGCCTCGTGATCCTGGAAGCCGGCAGCAAGTTGGAATACCCCGCTTCTTTTGCACCGCAACAGCCCCGGGTGATCCGGCTCACGGGCGCCGCTTTTTTCGACGTTACCCACCGGGAAGGAAGCAGCTTCCAGGTAAAGTCGGATAAGCTGAACGTTACGGTGCTGGGAACCGCGTTTCACATTCGTGCCTGGCCTGCCGAAAAAGACAACAGCGTGATCGTAACACGCGGTAAAGTGAAAGTAGAAGCAAACCAGGCGTTGTTGGGATACCTGGCGCCGGCGGAAAAGATAAGGTTTGATAAATCGAACGCTACCCCGCATCGCTCAATGGTTCGGCCCGGTAAAGAAAACCCGGAGCCCGAAGAGCTGACACTTGATAATGTGCGCCTCGACGAAGCCCTGCAACTGGTGGAGAAGCTATACGCGGTAAAGCTTGATATGGACACTGCCGTAACCGGCTCGGTTCGCTTTACAGGCACGATAATAAAAGGAGAAACGCTGAAAGAAGTGATGGACAGGATCGCCACATTTAATAAAATCGGGTACCGGGTAAACGATGCGGGCGACCATCTTTGGATAGGAAAAAATGACAAGTAAACTTTTTCGATAAAAAAACACTCCGGAAACCGTTTGCGAACGCAAGCGGGCCGAAGTGTCTGTTGCCCCGACGGCCATCGGAGCAATGGTGTTTTAAATGCTATACATAACTTAAAACAGGGTAAAGGTATGAATTTCTCTCCACTGCTGAGAGGCCGCGGCCATTTGGCCCCGGTGCCTGCTCATTTTTTGCGCATTCATCAACCGTTCTACAGAACCGTCATGCGAATCAGCTTTTTGTATCTCCTGTTGCTGGTCATGAGCGCAGAGCTGCTCATGGCAAAACCGGTAACAGCGCAGTCGATCGATCAGGTAAAGATCAGCCTGTCGGTGAAACAGGAATCGCTGCAAACGGTCTTGCGAAAGATCGAGTCGAAAACGGCATTTCGTTTTATGTTCCGGGAAGACGAGGTCGGCTTTGTCGGCAAGGTCAGCTTTGCCGGCGCCGACGTGTCTGTATCTCAATGCCTGAACACTTTGCTGGCGGGTACCCAACTCGGGTTTGTCCAGCAGGGAAAACACATTCTTATTATGCCGAAGCTGCTTTCGCCCGAAGCGGGCGAAACGGCCGCTTTCGATCCTGTCAGCGGGCAGGTGACCAACAGCAAGGGCGAGCCGCTTTCGGGCGTAACGATTAAGATCAAGGGAACCGACCGGGCGGTGGTGACCGACAACGATGGCAAGTTTACCATCAACGCTTCGCCCGACGCAGTGCTGGTGTTCAGCTATGTAGGGTATGCCGCGAAAGAGGTGCCGGTTGGCCGGCAAACGATTCTTTCGGTAGAGCTCGATATGACGGGCCAGGCCATGAACGAAGTAGTGGTGACCGCCCTTGGTATCGAACGGAAAAAAAGCACGCTTAGTTACAGCGCGCAAACCGTGAACACCAAATCGATGACCGAAGCGCGGGAATCCAATATGGTGAACTCGCTGCAGGGCAAGGTAGCCGGGCTGAATATCAACTCCAGCGGTGCCGGCGTGGGCGCCGATGCCCGGGTGGTGCTTCGCGGCAACCGCTCTATTTCAGGCGATAGCCAGCCGCTGTACGTGGTAGACGGTGTTCCGATCCGCGGTAATCCTTCCAACCTGAGCCAGGACAATATCGCGTCGATCGACGTGCTGAAAGGGCCCAACGCCGCCGCCCTCTATGGCAGCGCCGCGCAGAACGGCGCCATTGTGATTGAAACCAAAAAAGGCAGGGCGGGAAAAGTGAATATCGGGCTCAATAATACCGTGATGTTCCAGCGCCCCATCCATGCCATTGAATTCCAGGACGAATACGGCCAGGGCCTGGGCGGTAACTATAACAGGGTGGCTGAAGCCGCCTGGGGACCCAAACTCGAAGGCCAGCTGGTCGACACCTGGTCGCTCGATCCCGCCGATGCCGGCAAGCAATATGCTTTTGCAGCCAATCCCGATAACAGGAAAGACGTATTCAGAACCGGCTTCAATATGGTCAACAACGTAACGGCCAGCGTGGGCGGCGAGAAAACACAAACCTTTTTCTCGTACACCTTCAACAATGCCCAGGGCATTCTCCCGGGCAACGATATGAAGCGCCACAATATTTCGGTACGTATGACCAATAAGCTGGCGAAAGGACTGGTGCTCGACACCAAGCTCGAATACATCAACCAGGACATCAACAACAAAACCGACGAAGGCGAATCCAACTTCAATCCGCTTCGCCAGATCTACCGTATGCCGTCTAATATCAGCACGGCCATGGCAGAGAAATTCGAGTTTGTCAATACCGACGGCCGTGTGCTGCAGAATTACTGGAACCCCGCCACCACCAACGGCGCCAACCCTTACTGGACGATTCGCCGTAACCCCAACGACTACAAAATGGAGCGTGTACTGGCCATGACATCGCTCAGCTACTCTTTCAGCGATGCGCTGAAGCTGATGGTGCGCGGCTCGTACGATGGCGCCAGCAGCGGCAGCGAGATCAAGCTGTA
>JBDHYM010000227.1:0-4412 GCA_039811405.1 Flavihumibacter sp.
AGGTTGTATTGGCTTACATAGGCGAGCTTCGACCCGTCGGGTGAAAATTTGGCAAACATAAGCGTTGCTTCCGGCAGGCTTTTACCGACCTGCCTGCAACTGCCTGTGCGCCGGTCGAACACCCAGTAATCGCCCTTCGTTTCATAGCGCCATACGCGTTTTGTATTGGCGAACAGCAACACCTGCTGCTCGTCGGCGCTGAGGCCGAAGCTTTTTACGGCCAGCGGCTGGCCGGCGGCGGCGGTTTGCAGTTGCGCTGCCGTGATAACCGGGGTTTTATCATTGCCGGGCAGGTTTACCCGTTCAATGCCGTCTTTCGACAGGCTGAAATAGCCTTTGCCATCTTTGGTCCACTGTAGTCCTTTCTGGCCGAAGGCAGCGCCGGTCAGCAATATCGCCAGGAGGAGAAAGCAGCAGTTCTTATATTGAAAACGCATATGGCGGTTTGAGGTTTGAAAGTTGAGGTTTGAGGTGGCTGCCGCATGCGGGGTATGCCACGATCGTACGGGATGCGTCGAGATCGTGCGACGTATGCCGCAATCTTGCGGAATGTGCCGGGGGTGTTGAATATTTGACATTAATCAAGACCGCCTTTGCGGGTAGGTGATTTGGGCGCGGGCCATTTACCCGGCTGCCCGTCCCTGCCGGCCGGCAATACGATCTGCTGACGCGACGTGGTGGCGGGATCTTCGCTCGCCATATAGGCGAGGATGGCCGCAAGGATCGCATTGCTGCGCACATCATCAAATACAATTTTGTCGTAGGTGTCGCGGTTGGTATGCCAGGTATAATTGCCGTACGACCAGCTCAGCGAGCTGAGCGAAAAGGCCGGTGCGCCCGCGGCAACAAAAGAGGCGAAATCAGAGCCGCCGGCGCCGGGCATACCGGGAAAGCGGGTTTCAATGGTATCGCGTATATACGAAGGCACTTTTGACAGCCAGCGTCCGAGGTAATCATAGGCGTTCAGGAAACCCATGCCCGACATATTTTTGACGCGACCCGTTCCGTTGTCCTGGTTGAATACCGCCTGGATATTTTTCACGATATCGGGATGGTCTTCCACGAAGGCGCGCGACCCGTTAAGGCCCTGCTCTTCGCTTCCCCAATGCCCTACCAGAATGGTTCTTTTGGGATTGGGATACACTTTTTTCAGAATACGCATGGCCTCCATCATCGTCAGTGTGCCGGTGCCGTTGTCGGTAGCGCCGGTACCACCGTCCCAGGAATCGAAGTGCGCCGACAGTATCACGTATTCACCGGGCTTTTCGGTGCCTTTGATGCTGGCGATGGTATTAAAAGTTTGTACTATGCCTTTTTCTTTCGACTCCGCGCGTATGCTTAGCCGGGGTGTATGTCCTGATTCGGCCAGGCGGCAAAGCAGCCCGTAATCTTCGAGGGCTATATCGACGGTAGGTATCTTTTTGGCTTGTGCGCCGAATATCTTGTCAACGCCAAATCCGTTTGACCAGAGGCTGGTAACGATACCCGCTGCACCGGCTTTCTCCAGTGCCAGGGGCAGTTCCCGTGCACTGTACCCGGTTTTCTCGATGCGTTTGTTCCAGGCTGCCTGCAGGGCAGACCGTTCTTTCTTCATGGCATCGAAGCTTTCTTTGGCAGCGAATTCAGCCCAGTTATAATCAGGCCGGCCCGTGGGCTGGGGCATAGATATCATCACAAATTTTCCCCTGATGGTGGGCAGCCATGCTTTAAAGGCATTGGAATCGGCCAGGTCGGGCAGCAGGATACAGTCGGCCGTCACGGCCTTGCCGTTGGTCGTTCCGCTCCACGCGAGCTGGGTACCTTCGAGCGATTTCACCCGGGGCGATACCATATCGATGTGGGTTATGCCCCGCTCCCATCCGCGCCATTCGCCCCAGGCTTCATTCCGGGCGTCGATACCCCAGCCTTTGTATTTTTCGATGGCCCAGTCGTGCGCCTGTTTCATTTGCGGTGTGCCGACCAACCGCGGGCCGATCACATCGATCAGCTCATGGGCAAGCGGTTTCAGTTGTGAATTGTTCCGGGCTTCGTTGACGATCTGTTCAACAATAAGGCTGTCTTTGTTCTGGGCAGCAGCAACGCCTGCCATCAACAGCAAGGCGATTAGCAATCTTGGTTTCATGTGTTTGATTCGTGCTGATAAAGAAAATCCAAATTACAAAGAAAGTGGGAAAGGCGATGAAGGCAGTTTTGGGTTCACGCTAGATACACTTTGGGTTCGAGCTAGATATTGCTTTGTTTCACGCCAAGCACGCAAAGGAGCACCTGGCATGAACCCAAAACCATACTTCGCGAGAAAAAAAAGCCGCCTCCAAACGGAAGCGGCCTATTCATTAAAGATCTTGCCTATGCGATCTCTATCACGCGTTCACCTTGCCTTTCACCTTCGCGATCACTTCTTCAGCGATGTTGTTCGGCGCCGGTGCATAATGAGAGAACTCCATGGTAGAAGATGCGCGGCCCGAAGACAACGACCGTAACTGGGTCACATAGCCGAACATTTCGCTCAGGGGCACTTTGGCTTTGATCACCTGGAGGTTGTTGCGGCTATCCATGCCTTCCATCATGCCGCGACGGCGGTTAAGGTCGCCGGTTACATCGCCCATGTACTGGTCGGGAGTAACCACTTCCACCCGCATGATCGGCTCCAGCAACACCGGCTTGGCCTTGCGGGCTGCTTCGCGGAAACCCTGCTTGGCGCAGAGTTCGAAGCTCATGGCATCAGAGTCAACCGCGTGGAACGATCCGTCGAATACGCGGACTTTCATATTCACCACGGGGTAGTTGGCCAGCACGCCGTTTACCATAGAGGCCTGGAAGCCTTTCTGGATAGGTTGTACAAATTCGCGGGGGATCGATCCACCGAAGATATCGTTCACGAACTGCAGGTTCTCTGTGGGGTTGGCTGCCTGCCAGTCTTCGTCTGCAGCGCTCAGCTCAAACACGATGTCGGCGAACTTACCGCGACCACCGGTTTGTTTTTTCAGGGTTTCGCGGTGTTCCACCTTACCGGTGAAAGCTTCTTTATAAGCCACCATCGGCGCGCCCTGGTTCACTTCCACTTTGAATTCACGGCGCATACGGTCGATGATGATCTCCAGGTGCAGCTCACCCATACCACGAAGGATGGTCTGACCAGTCTCTTCGTCTGTATTCACGCGCAGCGTGGGATCTTCTTCCACGAGCTTGGCGATGGCCATACCCATTTTATCAACGTCAACCTGGGTTTTAGGCTCTACGGCGATGGCGATAACCGGCTCGGGAATGAACATATTCTCGAGGGTGATCGGATGATTCTCATCGCAGAGGGTGTCACCGGTTTTGATTTCCTTGAAACCAACAGCAGCGCCGATATCACCGGCTTCGATGAAGTCGATCGGGTTCTGCTTGTTGGCGAACATCTTCATGATACGGCTGATCCTTTCTTTCTTGCCACTGCGCACGTTCAGCACATAAGAGCCGGCGTCGAGGTGACCGGAATAAACCCGGAAGAAGGCCAGGCGACCTACGAAGGGGTCGGTCATGATCTTGAAAGCCAGGGCTGCAAAAGGTTCTTTGGCATTGGCTTTACGAATGATGGTTTCGCCGGTATTGGGATCGGTCCCTTCGGTATCGGGGATATCCACCGGTGAAGGCAGGTAACGGCAAACGCCGTCGAGTGCCGTTTGCACACCTTTATTCTTGAAGGAAGAACCGCACATCATCGGTACAATGCTGAGATCGATGGTCGCTTTGCGGATGGCATCGTGCATTTCTTCTTCGGTGATGCTGTTGGGATCGTCGAAGAATTTCTCCATCAGCTTGTCGTCGTATTCCGCAACAGCTTCCACGAGGTTGGCGCGCCATTCTTCCGCTTCTTCTTTCATGTCAGCCGGCACTTCGATCTCGTCGAAGGTCATGCCTTCGGTTTCATTGTGCCAGATGATTCCTTTCATCTTGATCAGGTCAACCACGCCTTTGAAATTGTCTTCAGCGCCGATGGGCAGTTGCAGGGGAACGGCTTTCGAACCCAGCATTTCTTTTACCTGCTTCACCACGTTGAGGAAGTCGGCGCCCGAACGGTCCATCTTATTCACGAAACCGATACGGGGAACGCCGTAACGGTTGGCCTGGCGCCATACGGTTTCCGACTGCGGCTCAACACCGTCCACCGCCGAAAACAGGGCGATAAGACCGTCGAGCACCCGCATGGAACGTTCCACCTCTACGGTGAAATCCACGTGACCGGGCGTATCGATGATGTTGAAAGAATATTTTTTAGACTCGGGGGTAGCTTTGCCTTTGTCGGTCGGGAAGTTCCACTGGCAGCTCACGGCAGCGGAGGTAATGGTGATGCCCCGCTCCTTTTCCTGCTCCATCCAGTCGGTAGTGGCGGCGCCGTCGTGCACCTCACCTGTCCGGTGGATCATGCC
>JBDHYM010000228.1:0-4317 GCA_039811405.1 Flavihumibacter sp.
TAAGCACCCATGAAAAGCTGCTGTGTAGCGGCGGGTTTATTGGCCAGCGCCACTGAAAGAGCTACGCCGCCCAGTTGCTGCACCATTCCCTGGCTCATTCTTTCATTACCGTGTTTGGCAAGCGCATGGGTCACTTCATGACCCATTACCACGGCCAAAGCCGCTTCATTCTGGGTGATGGGCAAGATGCCGGTATAGACCACAATTTTTCCACCAGGCATACACCAGGCATTTACTTCTTTCGAATCAACCAGGTTGTATTCCCATTTATAGCCGGCCAACTCATTGCCCAACCCCTTTTCCGTATAGTATTCGGTAACGGCATTGGAAATGCGTTGTCCTATACGACGCACCATTTCAGCGTCTTTACTGGAGGCCGTGCTAACTACTTTATTCTGGGTCAGGAAAGCCTGGTATTCCTGCAAGGCCATCGACTGGATTTCTGTTTCGGAAAAAAGCGTCAACTGGTTGCGCCCGGTAATGGGGTTTTTACTGCAGGCGGAAAAACTGGCTATGGCTAAGAGGGCGAAAACAATTTTTTTCATTCGGCTACTTTGCTGGTTATACTCAATTTATATACCAGCAAATTTACGTTATACTTTTCGCCGCCGGTCACGGTATTTTAAGATCGGCACCTTTCCTTCATTGCCGCGCAGCAGCCGGCTGATATTTTTCTGGTGGGTTAAAATCACCAGCAGCGCCACTACGATGGCAAAAACGCGGTACGCGTGGTTTTCGACATTGAATATGACGAGTATAAAGACAGGGAAAGCTATACTGGCCAAAATGGAGCTCAGGGAAACGAAACGGGTGAGGTATAATACCAGCAGGAAAATGCCTGAACAGCAAAGGGCCGTCCACGGCGAAATGCCGATAACCAGTCCAAAGAGCGTTGCCACCCCTTTGCCTCCTTTGAAATCGGCCCAGATCGGGAATATATGGCCCAATACGGCCGCAATGCCCAGGCCAATCTGGAAATTGGTCAGCGCGATCTCATTGTCGAAATACCAGGGTAATAAAAGGGAAAGCTTGACGGCGGCAAGTCCTTTCAGCACATCGATGACCATGACCAGGGTACCCCAACGCGGCCCCAGCACACGGAAGGTATTGGTGGCGCCGGCGTTACCGCTGCCGTATTCGCGAATGTCAATCTCGAAAAAACGGCGACTGACCCAAACAGCGGTCGGTATAGAGCCGATACAATAGGCTAAAAAAATCAGCAGAGCCTCTTTCATGGTCTAGTTGGATTTCAAATATAAAGAAATCAGGCTTTCAGCGTCCAGCAAAGCCAGCTTTCTTTTTCCCTTTTATCCGTTAACGACAGCGAGGCCGCCTGTATTGCTTTTTCCAGGTCGGGACCATCCGCCTGCAGCAGGCCGCTGATTACCAGTACGCCATTTTCGGCCAGGCATTCTTTCAGCGCGGGCAGGTTGGCCAGAATAACATGCCGGTTGATATTGGCCAGTATGATATCGAATTTCCTGTTTTCCGGCAAGCGGTCGGCCCTGGCCAGCACCAGTTGCCGGCAATGGTTCAGGGCGGCATTTTCAGTGGCATTCTCGATGCTCCATGCATCGTTATCGATGGCCAGGATGCCTGCAGCGCCCAATTTTTCGGCCAGGATGGCCAGTACGCCGGTGCCGGTGCCGAAATCAAGCACAGATTTGCCGGTAAATGCCAACTTCTCCATGGCCTGCAGCATTTGGAAGGTGGTGGCATGGTGACCGGTGCCGAAGCTCATTTTCGGGGTAATCACGAGGTCGATCAGGCCTGCCGGCGGCGATGGATGAAACCCCGCCCGCACCACGCAAAAGCCGGATACTTCCACGGGTGAAAAGCTCGACTCCCAGCCGGCATTCCAGTTTTGCGGCGGTATGATGTCTGTAGTTGCAGTCAATTGCAGGGGCGCCAATATTTCGTGCAGCCGGGCGGGATCAAAGGCCGGCTCGGCAATAAAGGCCCTGATCAGCGACCGCTCTTCCTCAAATCCTTCAAACCCCGCATCGGCTAACAGCGCTACCAGGATGTCATTTATTTCCGGGTCGGTTCCGCCAATGGTAACCTGGACAGTGTTTTCCATTAATGCATTAATTATCAGCAAAAAGGAGGCAAAAGCCTCCTTTTTTATTATTGTTCTCTCCGCTGCGGACGGTCGCCCTGGCGGGGCGGTCTGTCGGGGCGTTCACCCCGTTCGGGGCGATCGCCGTCAGCGGGCATACCTTCGGGTTTCGGCAGCAATATCTTGCGGCTCAGCTTGAACTTGCCCGATTTGGGGTCGGTACCTGTCAGCTTTACCTTCACCACATCACCTTCCTTCAGCACCCCCTCGAGGGTCTCCAGCCGCTTCCAGCTCACTTCAGAGATGTGCAGCAAGCCCTGTTTGCCGGGAAGGAACTCTACAAAAGCGCCATAAGGCTGGATCGACTTCACCGTAGCCTCGTAAGTATCACCTACGGTAGCTTGTGCGGCAATGCCTTTGATCCAGTTCACTGCTTTGTCCACGTTCTCTTTCTTGGCGCCGAAGATGCTTACTTCGCCCTGGTTGTTCTTCTCTTCGATATTGATGGTAGTGCCTGTTTCACGCTGCATTTCCTGGATCACTTTACCACCCGGTCCGATCACGGCGCCGATGAATTCCTTATCGATGAAGATCTTCACCATGCGCGGTGCATGCGGCTTCACGTCTTCGCGGGCCGCACCGATGGTATTGTACATCGCGTCGAGAATATGCATACGGCCGCGGTTGGCTTGTGCCAGGGCCTGGCGCATGATATCCATGCTGAGACCGTCCACCTTAATATCCATTTGCACACCGCAAATACCGTCACGGGTACCGGTTACCTTGAAGTCCATATCACCCAGGTGATCCTCGTCGCCCAGGATATCGGTCAGCACCGCAAACTTGCCGTCTTTGGTGATCAGGCCCATGGCCACCCCCGATACGTGTTTTGGAATGGGAACACCCGCATCCATCAACGCCAGCGAGCCGGCGCAAACAGTTGCCATCGACGACGACCCGTTCGATTCAAGAATATCGCTCACTATGCGAACAGTATAGGCGTAATCGTCGCCCGGCATCATTTGCTTCAGTGAACGCATGGCCAGGTTACCGTGGCCTACTTCGCGACGGCCGGGGGCGCGCATCATCTTCACTTCGCCGGTAGAGAAGGGCGGGAAATTATAATGGAGAATGAACTTGCTGTAATTCGACACGGCAGCGCTTTCAATAAGCAACTCGTCGAGCGGGGTGCCCAGTGTAACGGTGGTCAGCGATTGTGTTTCACCACGGGTGAACAGGGCCGCGCCATGGGGCGAAGGCAACACGTCCACTTCCATGTCGAGCGGGCGAACCTGGTCGAGCGCGCGTCCGTCAAGACGAACCCGGTCGTTCAGGATCATATCACGCACTACATAATACTGCAGGTCGCTGTAATAATTTTTGGCCTGTTTTTTTACCAGCGGGTCGAGGTCTTCGCCTTCGGCCACATTGTATTCTTTTTTCAGCCAGTCCATCAGCTCAACGCCGATGGCGTCAAAACGATCGCTGCGGTCGTGCTTGGCCAGCGCGCCCTTGGCTACTTCATATACTTTGGTGCGGGCAAAACCATCCACCTTGGCACGCAGTTCTTCATTCTGCTCGGGCCTGGTGTAGTCGCGTTTGCCGGTAACGCCTTTTTTCTGCCGCAGTTCTTCCTGGGCTTTCACTTGTACGCGAATCGCGTCGTGCGCTATTTCAATGGCGCGCACCAAGTCTTCTTCCAGACATTCTTTCGATTCGCCTTCCACCATCATGATGTTCTTATCGGTAGCGCCGATGAGGAAATCCATATCGGCTTTGGCGAGCTCCGAACGAAGCGGGTTGATAACGAACTGACCATCTACCCGTGCAACGCGTACTTCGGAAATGATCTCCTGGATGGGAACATCCGAAACGGCCAGTGCCGCCGAAGCAGCCAGGCAGGCCAGCGAATCGGGCATCACTTCTGGATCGCTCGATACCAGGGTAACCAGCACCTGAACGTCACAGAGATAATCTTCGGGGAACAGCGGGCGAAGCGCACGGTCGATCAGCCGGCTTACCAGCACTTCATAATCGTTGAGCTTGGTTTCCCGCTTGAAGAAAGAGCCGGGAATACGACCCGCAGACGCGAATTTTTCCTGGTAATCTACGGTAAGGGGGAAAAATGACTGTCCTTCTTTGGGTTCTTTATTGGCAACAACCGTGGCCAGGATAACACAGTTGCCCTGGCGAACGGTAACAGCTCCGTCGGCCTGGCGTGCCAGTTTGCCGGTTTCGATAATCACCTCGCGGCCACT
>JBDHYM010000229.1:0-4268 GCA_039811405.1 Flavihumibacter sp.
TAATTTGTAGCATATTTGCAAATTATGGAAAAATATGCGGTGGTTGTGGCGGGTGGCTCGGGATTGCGGATGGGTACTTCTGTACCCAAACAGTTCCTCGATTTACGGGGAAAACCGGTTATCTGGTACACACTGACTGCTTTTCTCGACGCTTACCCCGATATGCAGGTCATCCTGGTACTGCCGCAACAACACCTGGAAACGGGAAAGCGTATTATTCGCGCCACGCAAGACCCCGATCGTATATGGATCACCGTTGGTGGCGAAACGCGGTTTCATTCCGTGAAGAACGGATTGGAACATATCCGCCGACATTCCATCGTTTTTGTGCATGATGGCGTTCGCTGCCTGCTGACGCCCGACCTGATAAGGCGCTGTTATGAAGAAGCGGTCGATAAGGGCAACGCCATACCCGCCATCACGGCGGTTGATACAGTAAGGCTTGAAAAATTCGATGGTACCGAATTGATCGACCGCAACAAAGTAAAACTGATACAAACCCCGCAAACCTTTTTCTCCGAGCTGGTAAAGTCTGCGTTTGAACAGGATTACCACGAGTCGTTTACCGATGAAGCCAGCGTAGTTGAAAAACTGGGCGTTAAAATGCATTTGATAGAAGGGGAAAGCACCAACCTGAAAATAACCCGTCCGCTCGACCTGCTTATCGCCGAAAAAATACTGGAAGAAAGGGAGATGGGCCTTTAGCCGTTATGACCTGTAGGCAGGCTTCAACAGCCGGAAAGGGAGTGGCAGCCGGTTCCATCCATAAAAAAAATAAGGCCGGTTAACGGCGCCGAAGTTGCCGTAGAAATGCGCTATGCCCGGCAGATCGGAGCCTTCGAAATCCAGCCATAAAGGCTGCTGCTGAAACTCGCTGATCACCTGGTCCAGCAGAAAATGATTGGCCGCCATCTTCCGGCCGGTTTCGGTGGTGGCAGAGACCAGCAGGTACAGCCGCCGGCCGTCGTTCAACAGAACGCAACTGCAAACGGACTGCCCGCCGTGTATCACCTGCCGAACGATCAATTGTTGCTTTGCACCGAGCACTTTGCAAAGAGAAAGCAGCTTTGTCCAATCATGCCGGTCCAGCCGCATGCGATGCGCATACAGATCCCGGTAAAGGCGGCATACCTCCCCGAAATTGTCTGAAGGCGAATAGCGCAGCTCATACCTGCCTGCTTTTTTCAGGTTCTGAAGCAGGTCGTTTTTATATTGCTTGTACCGGTGTGCATGACTTGCGGAGAGATCGAGCATAAAATTGTTCCGCTGCCGGCCGCCGTTGACAGCGGTTTCAGCATTCAGGTGGATTTCGGCAAAGGGAAAAGCCAGGGCAGCCTGCTCCAGGAACAAGCCGATATCTTCTGCGGTGGTGCCCGCCGTCGAAAATACGCCGCCCTGCTGGCAAAAGGCAGGCTGGTACAAGTAACGGAATCCCCATTTCCTGCGCCAGGGCAATGGCATCACTGCTTCATAATCGCCTTTGACCAGTGCGTGCCAGTTGTCTGCCATCGCGTCGAGGTAATAATGATAACCATAGATCAGCCCGTTGCTGCTTTTTGCCAGGCAAATATCCCATTTTGCCGTATCGACCTCTTCGCGCCGCAGCAATTGTATGGATGATGTTACAGGCATGATCAGCGGGGATAATGTGATTGATCCAGCCTGGATGTCAGCGCTTCCAGCCGGACGGAAAAGGAGATCGTTTTCCAGAATCTTTTCTCTCCCAACACCGACTTGTTGTAGTCGCGAAATGGTTTGCTGGCCACCACCGGTACATAAATGTGAATGGCCTCGTACAGCAGCGACAACTGCAGTCCTGCATCAAAAAGTATTCGCTGACCGTCGTAGTTCTCCGACCAGGCATCGCCGTAGGTGCCGATATCGGCGAACAGCCGAAGGGGTACGCGAACGGGAAGCAGGGAGAGCGGATTGATGCCGTCGGGGATATCGGTGCGCATATTGATGGCCGTTAGCCAGTTATCGGTTTTTCCCACCTTGCTGTTGAGCAGGTCGGTGCGTACCTTAAAGAAGCCGTCTCTTTCCATGATCTGCTGGCTCTGCCAGCCCGTGAACTCGTTTCTGCCCGCGAAATAATCGGAATAGGTATAGTCTTCGTACCCATTGGCGCCCGTGAGGTTCAGCAGGTAACGGTCTGCCGTAAACTGGTTGTGCCCCGCCTGGTTATAAAAGAATTTGCCGGCAAAAAAGCGCAGTGAAAATCCGCGGCCTGCCCGGGGATAATTGAAAAAATATTTCCCCGTGAAAGCCAGCCTGGTAAAGGCGCGCTGGTAATCGATCTGCAGGTGGTAGTCGTAAGGGTACAAAACACGGTCGTCTTTCCATCGCAGCACCAATTGCTGCAAATACCGCTGCGCCATGCCCAGCGAATAGTTGTTGTCGTTGTATTTCAGTTCGCTTTCCGAGATCATATAGGAAGTGAACGCGACAGATCTCTCCCTGTATGACCAGGGGTCTGCTTCCGGCAACTGCCAGCGCAGGTAAGGTGCTATTTTTGAAAAACGATAACGGTCGTTGCCGAGTGAACCCGACAATTGATTCATGCTGAAAGCAGCCAGCCGCACCCCCGCCTGCCAGTTGCTTTTATATTGTTTCCCATACCAGTTGTACCTGATCTCGGCCAGGCCGGCGAGTTTCTTGCTGCCGAATCCATAGAGGGGCGCCGCTATATATTCGAGCTTTGGCTTCCAGGCTTCAATGTTGTGGAATAGCAGGCCTGCCATAACACCGTCGTACCGGTTATAACCCAGTGCAGGAAGCAGACCGAAGGCGTATGTAGCGGGCGAGGACGAACGGAAGGGGAATATATTCAACCCGATCGAAGATGGCCGCGGGTCAATAACGCTGCTATCGGCCGGAATGGGCATCCAGTCTGCCGGCGGACGATTAAATCTATACAACCGGTAACTGCTTTTTATGCTGCTGTCATACGCTGCTATGCCAGCCGCCGCTGCCTGCAACCTGAAAAACATTCCTGCTTTTACCGAGGCGATGGCATCGAGATTGTATGGCGGCAGGCTGTCGGCAGGCGTTTTGAAAGATTGTTGCCAGCGGCGGGAAATGCTGTACTGGAGCTTCCTGGTATCTGTTGCGGTGGTTTCTGTGGGCGACTGTAAATAGTTGATCAGCCCATTGGTTATCCAGGGCCGTTCACGGTGGTTGGTGTTGATGCTGTAGAGGTATTGCTGCAATAGCTGCGCGTCGATAAAACGGTTGATGTCTTTTGACGCCAGCTGCTGTGGTACGATGATCCACCCGGGTATGTAACCCACCCGTGCAGGCCAGCCTGTTACGAGCAAAGCGGTTGCATAAGGATAGTCACCCATTGTTCGGTGGCGGGACTGCAATGCCGCCCGTATCGCTTCCCTGCTTTTGTCGCCGGCGGCATTTTGTGTCAGCGCATATACCTGCACGTCGGTTCGCAAAGAGCTCCCTGCAATGGCCGGTTCTTTTATCGGCGGAACGCCTTTAAAAGCCATCCAGGTAAATTCTATCTGCCGTGCGGCGTTGAACTGGTAATAGTCGCCTGCCGCGTCGGCCAGTGCCGTGCGCGCCGGACTAACCACCTGCCAGTGATTGCGCGACTGGATATTGACTTCAAAACTGGCTGTCTCCTGGTATATCTCTCCCTGGGCAAGAGTAGGCATGATATGCCAGCCTTTCTCGTCATAGACCGCCGGCCGCGGGTACCAGCCGGTAAATACCAGCATATTGTCCGTATAGCCGAAACGGTCCGCCAGCCGCGGCAGTTTAAGATGGTAGGGCGATTCGAGATGCACCGAAGCGCCGGGCGGGATCGGTTCGCTGAGAGGCAGCTCAGCTACATCGGCATAAGCAGCGTGCGGCAACGATGTCACCAGCTTGCCATTCACCCTGAAAGACAGCCGGGTGATATATCCCTTTTCTGCTTCATCGCTGAAATAGAAACCCGTTTGGCGCAATTGCAGCAACTGCTCACTATATGCGGTGCGGTCGTTCTTCCAGGCGTTGGGCGATATGGTCATCCAGATGCTGTGCAGGCTATCGGGACTGTTATTGGTATAATCGAGCTGCCACATGCAATCGGCCGTTCGGGTGTCGGGTTGCAGCTGCACGTCGATTTTGTAGTGCAGCGCCTGTTGCCACGGCTGTGCCCGGCATATTCCTGTTCCTGCCAGGCAAACTAAAAGCAGCAGTAGCTTATGCATATTCATTTGCCTTTTCCTGAAACGATGATTCGAATGGTGTGGAACATGATCCTGAAATCGAGC
>JBDHYM010000230.1:0-4228 GCA_039811405.1 Flavihumibacter sp.
GAGCATCATGCCCAAGCCGAACTGGCGTATTACCTATAACGGCCTGACGAGAATAGAAGGAATGGAGAAAACCTTTACCAATTTCTCCATTTCGCATGCGTACTCAAGCAATATCAGCATGAACAGCTTCAACAACAACCTGCTGTTCCAGGACCCGCTGAGTTATAATATGCCCGGTTTTATCGATACGGCCACCGGTAATTTCTATCCGTATTTCCTGGTACCCAATATTTCCATTTCCGAACAGTTTTCGCCGCTGCTCAGCATTGATATGCAGTTTACCAATCAACTGGCAATTCGGGCCGAATACAAGAAAAGCCGCACCCTTAGCCTGAGCCTGGTCGATTACCAGTTGAGCGAAGCGCGGTCGGAAGGCTTCACGATCGGCATCGGCTATAGAAAACGCGGACTGAAACTGCCCTTCAAATTCAAGTTGCCTGGTATGAAGCAATCGGCCGACCAGTTGTCGAACGACCTGAACTTCAAGATCGACCTCGGGTTGCAAGACGATGCCACGGCCAACAGCCGGCTCGACCAGGAAGCGGCGCTGCCGACCAACGGGCAAAAGGTGATAACCATTAACCCGTCGATCGATTACGTGCTGAATAACCGCATCAACCTGCGGCTGTATTTCGACCAGCGAAGAACCGAGCCGAAGATATCGACCTCGGCGCCGATCACCACTACCCGGGCCGGACTGCAGATCAGGGTATCGCTGGCGCAGTAACGGCCAATAAGCGCTTTATCCTTTAAAGGTGAGAAAGGAGTTTGCCTGCGCGGTGCAGGTCATCACCAGGTCGTTGATGCATACATGCGGCGGCAGCCCGGCGCAGAACCATACTACGTTGGCAATGTCTTCTGCATGCAAGGGTTCGTAGCCCTCATATACTGCATCGGCTTTCTGGCTGTCGCCTTTGAATCGCACCATCGAAAACTCTGTTTCGGCGGCGCCGGGGTGAATGGCAGTTACTTTGATCTTGTGCCGCAACAGGTCCATGCGCATGGCTTTCGAAATGGCATCTACCGCATGCTTGGTAGCGCAGTACACATTGCCTCTTTCGTACACTTCTTTTCCGGCGGTGGAACCAATATTGAAGATATGCGGCAATGATGATTGCAGCAGGGAAGGCAGGATGGCTTTTGACATATACAGCAGCCCTTTCAGGTTGGTGTCGATCATCTGCTCCCAGTCGTCGAGCGAGGCCTCGTCGAAATAGTCGCGACCCGCTGCCAGCCCCGCGTTATTAATCAATATCCGTACCGGTAGATAACGGTCAGGTATAGTCGAAACAGCCTTATTGACCTCTTCTTTGTTCCTGATGTCAAATACGCTGCACCATACCGCTACGCCGTAGGCAGATTCAAGCTCCTTTTTCAATTGTTCCAGCAGCGGCCCGCGCCGGCCCGTGATAACCAGGTTAAAACCCTGCGAAGCGAATTTCTGTGCGATTGCTTTTCCAAAGCCGGCGCTGGCGCCGGTTACCAATATTGTTTCTGCCATGCCTGCGTATTATTTGTGTAAATGTATCCCGTTCACACCTGGCCGAGAAATTCTTTCAGGTACCGGTTGGTTTTTTCAGGTTCTTCCAGCATGCCCATGTGACCTGATTCGTACAGCACATGAATATAAGACAGGCGGGGCAGGTGCACCAGCTTCAGCGATTGTTCGTACGAAACCGCCTGGTCGTGCACGCCCAGCAGGAATAAAACGGGGCAGGCGCTGGTTTCGAGTACTGCCTGCCGGTCGGGGCGATTCATCATTGCCCGCAGAAAAGCGATCATCGTCGCTTTGCCGATATAGGCATTGCTACTGGCCAGCTCGTTGATAACGGCCGCCATTTTTTCGCGGTTGCCGGGGGCAAACAGGTTGGCAGTGGTGGTTGACAGGTAGGCAGCCGTTCCATGCGTATCCAGGAAATCGATGCTTTTCAAGCGGGCCTGTCTCTTCTCTTCGCTGTCGGGGAAAGCGGTAGAATGACAGAGTGCCAGCCCGCGCAGGCGACCGGGCGCTTTTTCAGCGAGTGCGAGGCTGATATAACCACCCATCGAATGACCAGCCAGCACAAAACTGGTCAGCTTTTCATGATCGGCGATGGCCAGCAGTTCATCGGCCATCGATTCCATCGATGGTGTAGCTTCTGCTGCAGACCTGCCGGTACCGGGCAGGTGAGGAACAATGATGCGTGCGCTGTTTTTAAGCGCTTCAACGGTTTGATCCCAGATGCGGTGGTCTTCACCGAAGCCATGCACCAGCAGCAAAGGTTGCCCTTCGCCGAAAATATCGTAATGAAGCATAATGCCCGGTTTTATCGTTTACGGCGGAAAAAAAGCAGCGTGGAATAGCCCACCAGTATGAAGGTAAGCAACAGGGCTGCTTTTGATATTAAATCTCCGTACCGTACATAAAAGGTCATACGGGTGTTCGCCGGCACATGAACGGTCAAAACGCCTTCCTTCTCCCAGCCCAGTTTCTGCACTATGTGACCGAGGGGGTCGATTACGGCGCTGATACCGGTATTGGCGCTGCGCACCACCCAGCGACGACTTTCAATGGCCCGCAGGCGGGCATAGGCAAGATGCTGCCTGTGACCGGCCGTATTACCCCACCAGCCATCGTTGGTAATGATGCAGAGCAGGTTGGCGCCATTGCGCACGAAACCGGTCATGAATTCGCCGTAGATGCTTTCGTAACAGATGGCCGGCGCAAACGACAGGCTGTGCAGGCTGTCGTATAAAACCGTCCTCTCTTTCTGGCGGGCATAGCCACCGGTGGTGCCGCCAAACTGTTCGAACCAGGGTGCCATGAAACGCAAAAAAGAGGGCAGGGTTTCCACGCCGGGTACCAGCTTCGACTTATGGTATTTCGACAGTATGCCGGTGCTGTCTAAAAGGGCGGCGGTATTGTAGGAATCTACCCATAGCTGGAGTGCGGGCACATACTGCTGATCGGGACTTACGCCTTCTTCCTGGTAAAACTTGTAGCCCTCGATACCCGACAGCAATCTTATTTGCGGATGCGCGGCCAGAAAGTGCCACAAGGGGTCAAGCTGTTTCTTTTGCCGTATGCTGTCTTCTTCGAAAACATAGGGCAGGTTGATCGCCGTTTCGGGCCATACCAGCACCTGCGTGGCCGGCGTGATAGCGGTTTCCGAAAGCGCGATCAGCTTTTCCAGGAACAAGGCCGAATTAGCGGGGCTGAATTTCGCATAAGGATCAATGTTAGGCTGCACGATCACGATTTCATGCGAGCTTTTGGCCGGCATGCTTTCGGGTACCAGCCGTTGCATGACCTGTGAAACCGTTATCGGCAATAACAATCCCGCGGCCGACAGCCGGGCTAAAAAACGCCGGGGTGTTTGTCCGGTTCGCCGGTATTGCACCCAGGCATAGGTGACGCCGATGTTCATGAGCAATATCCAGGAACTGCCGCCGCTGGTACCGGTAAGCTCGTACCATTGCACGATGCCGGGCATGTTCGCAAACCCGTTACCCAGCGTAAGCCAGGGCCAGCTCAGCTCCCAGTTGAGGTGTATGTATTCAAAGCTCAGCCAGCATACCGCGAAGGCAATATAGCCGGCTTTTACACCCACCCGCTTACGTACGTTGTACAAGGCGATCCACGGCAGGCACATCAGCAGGCTGTTGGCGATAATGGCCGCTATGGCGCCTTCGGCGGTTGAGTTCCACATCCACCAGGTGGTGATGCTGTTCCAGGTAAGCAGCCCGAGAAAACAGCAGCCGAAAAAAGCGCCCCTGCCGATACCCTGCTCCAGCATGATGAACATCGGCACAAAGCCGACGAACAGCAGGGCGCAGGCGGGCACCGGCGGCCAGCCTACCGATAAAATAATGCCCGATAAAAGGGCCAGCAGGAAAGGTGGGTATTTTTTCTGCACTATTTGCGTGAATAGTTAGGCGCCTCTTTGGTGATGTCGATGTCGTGGGCATGGCTTTCTTTCATGCCCGCATTGGTGATCTTGGTGAACCGTGCCGACGCCTTCATCGTTTCCAGGTCTTTCGCACCGCAATAGCCCATTCCAGCGCGCAAGCCGCCTACAAACTGGGCCACTACTTCTTTCAGGTATCCTTTGTAAGCAACACGGCCCTCGATGCCTTCGGGCACCAGTTTCTTGATATCGTCTTCTACATCCTGGAAATAACGGTCGCTCGATCCCTGCGCCATGGCGCCGATGGAACCCATGCCGCGGTATTCCTTGAATTTACGGCC
>JBDHYM010000231.1:0-4223 GCA_039811405.1 Flavihumibacter sp.
GAAAAATTGACGCATACCAGATATTTGGACTGTAAAGTACAGAAACTATGCATATCGCTTACCTGTTGCTGGGTGGTAATATGGGAAACCGGCCCCGGCTGTTGCAAACGGCAGCCGAGGCCATTGAGCGGCGGTCGGGCAAAATCACCGGGCGATCGGCCTTGTATGAAACGGCTGCCTGGGGCAAGGAAGACGAGCCTCCTTTTCTCAACCAGGCGCTTGCACTCAGCACGCCGCTGACCGCACCGGCGCTGATGCAGTCGCTGCTCGACATCGAACAATCGCTCGGCCGGGAAAGGAAAATCCGCTATGGCGCACGGCCCATCGATATAGACATATTGTATTACGACGACCTGGTGACCGATGCGCCGCATTTGCAGTTGCCGCATCCCCGCCTGGCACAACGGCGTTTCGCGCTGGTTCCGCTGGCCGAGCTGGCCGCCGGTAAAAAAGACCCTGTTACCGGCAAAACGGTGGCGGAAATGCTGGCCGCCTGTACCGACCAACTGCCGGTAAAAAAATATACGGAAACCGGACGCCTTTAAGTTTCTTTGCATATCGCATGAACTATCACTTCATTACGATCGAAGGAAATATCGGTGCAGGCAAAACCACGCTGGCGCATATTCTTGCCAAGCATTACAATGCGCGACTGGTGCTGGAAGGCTTTGCCGACAATCCTTTTCTTCCCAAATTTTATGAAAATCCCACGCAATTCGCTTTTCCGCTCGAGCTGTTCTTTATGGCCGAACGGTACAAGCAACTGAAAGAGCTGATCCACACAAAAGACCTCTTTCACCAGGTAACGATATCCGACTACCTGTTCAGCAAATGCCTGCTGTTCGCCAAGGTGAATCTGCCGGAAGAAGAGTTCAGGCTCTACCAGCGCCTGTTCGAGATCATCCACCAGCAACTGGTGCAGCCCGACATCCTGATATACCTGCATGCGCCGGTGCAAAAGCTGCAATCAAACATCAGGCGCCGCAACCGGAGCTACGAACAGGCCATCCCCGATGAATACCTCTTCAATATCCAGGAAACCTATACGCATTATATACGGCAGCATAATATCAAAACCCTGTTTGTCGATGCAGAGAATGCCGACTTCCTCGGAAATGAGAAACACGTACAGGCCGTGCTGCAGGCGCTGGAAAAAGACTATGAAAACGGACAACATTTTATATCATTACCCTAAGCCCTGGCATGAACGTTGAAATCCAAGACAAAAAAGACCCTTTCGCGAGTATCCGCATTCCTGAATTCAGGCACCTGCTGGCGGGGCGTTTCTTCTTTATCATGGCGCTCCGGATGATGAGCACCCTGGTTGGCTGGTGGTTGTATGAGCTGACGGGCGATCCGCTGGCGGTAGGGCTCGTCGGCCTGGCCGAAGCCGTGCCCGCCATTTTGCTTGCCTTGTATGCGGGTCATATCATCGACCTGTCTGACAAAAAGAAACTGCTGTTGCGAGGGGTCATGCTGTATTGCGCCTGCGGCCTGGCCCTGCTGGGTTTGTCGTATGGATTCAGTCACGGCTCGGGCAAACTCGTGGTGGTATCAGGCATTTATGTGGTGTTCTTCTTTAACGGCGTGGTAAGATCGTTCACCGGTCCCTGCTTTTCAGCCATCCTGGCGCAGGTGGTGCCGCGCGACCGGCTGGCGAATGCCACTACCTGGAACCAGGGTACCTGGTTAACTGCTTCGGTGACCGGTCATGCCATGGGCGGTTTTCTGATCGCCATGGTACATACCACCGGTACCCTCGTAGCCGTATGTACGCTTATTTTAATCGGCCTCCTGTTTATGCAGCAACTGCTTCCCAAACCGGCCATGGTGCGCGAAGTAAAACAAGACACCTGGGAAAGCGTCAAAGAGGGGCTGCGGTTTGTATTCACCACCAAAGAGGTGCTCGGCGCCCTGACACTCGATCTCTTCGCCGTATTGTTCGGCGGCGCGGTGGCGATGGTTCCGGTTTTCGCCAAAACCATTCTTCATATCGGGCCCATGGGCTTCGGGTGGCTGAATGCAGCAGCCGATATCGGCGCCATTTGCAGCGTATTGCTGCTGACCTTTTTCCCGATGCACCGCAGCCAGGGCAAGCGACTTTTCTTTGCCGTTGGCGGTTTCGGACTCTGTATCGTACTGTTCGCGCTGTCGAAAAATTTCTACCTATCATTCTTTGCGCTCATGTGCAGCGGGCTGCTGGACGGTATCAGCGTGGTGATACGGGGCACCATCCTTCAACTGAAAACGCCCGATGACATGCGCGGCCGGGTAATGAGCGTGAACAGCATGTTCATCAACAGCAGCAATGAAATCGGGCTGTTTGAAAGCGGTATCACCGCGCGGCTGATGGGGCTGGTGCCATCGGTGGTATTCGGCGGCTGCATGACCCTGCTGGTGGTCACGACCACCTGGTTCAAGGCACCTTCGCTGCGAAAAATGGAATACTAGGGTTACCCGGCATCGGTATCGGACAATTGCAGTATCTTTTTCTTATTGCCTACTATCCATACAACATCATCCCATTGAAAAACCGTATTGGAATCGGGGTTAAGAATCCGTTCTCCGTTGCGTTCAATGCCTACCACCAGCCCTTCGGTTCTTTCCCTGATATTCGACGACCGGATCGATTGCCCGCGTAAATGGTTGTGCTCATCTACAATAATGCTCACCAGTTCTATCGGTGGCTGCTCTTCGGGAACAGTGATGGAATGGCCTGAATCATATTCCACTTCGGCGCGGAACAATTGCAATTGCAGATCGGTAGCGATCACCGACAATTTATCATAGGGAAATATCCGCTCGTAGCGGGAAGGTATCTGGATATGCTTGTTTCCCCGGTCGATGCCGGCAATATTGATACCGTATTTCTCCCGCCAGCCCAGTTCCAGGAGCGTTTTGCCGAGCCCCGAAACATCGGGGCTTACCACCAGCGTAGCCAGGTGCGCATCCCAGGGAGAAAGCGGCGAGTCTTTGTCTGATGCCGCCAGTTCCCGCGCATGCAGGTTTTTTAAAAAACGCGACTCTATCCGGGCATAGAATACCTGCAGCTTCTGGGAGAAAATGAACATGACCACGGCAAAGATCAGCAATCCCGCCACCAGCGCCACCGTGCTGGAGAACAGGCGGTCGAGCAGCAGCCCGAATATCAGCACGGCGAGTATATTGCGGCCTATCTCGATAATAAGCAGCGGACCGCGGTTGTATTTCCGGTCGAGCCAAAGGTCGGTAAAGGCCGACGACTGGGGCTTTCGCACCATCATCGCCCAAAAGAAAGGACCTGCCACCGCCACGGTGATGAGCAGCACCAGCAGGTGCGCCAGCCATTGCGATTCGATGTATTTCCGGCTGATCGGCGCCAGGAAAGTGGTGGTCAGTAGAATAATGGCGATAGAGATGATCGCATTCAAACCGATGATCACCGAATACGACTGGAGCACCGCCTTCCATTGGCTCTCTGCCTGGATCTGCCTGGTTCCCGAAGCATATTTATTAAGCGCTCCCACCCATTTCGACGGTATAAGCCGGTAGATAAAATCGTTGAACGGGTCGGCCAGTTTAATGAGATAAGAAGTGGTAAAAGTGGTGATGGTGGCTACGGCCACGGCAATAGGGTATAAAAATTCGCTGGTAACCTGGAGCGACTGTCCCAACTGGGCGATGATAAAAGAGAATTCACCGATCTGGGCCAGGCTCATGCCGACCTGCACCGATTGCTTCAGCGGCTGGCCGCTGACGGCCGCGCCGATAAAGGTCATGATGAATTTTCCGAAAATAGTGATGAGGGTGATGATCAGCACCGGCCAGCCATGCTCCACGATCGTATTCGGATCGATCAGAATGCCCACCGATACAAAAAATACCGCGCCAAACAGGTCCTTTACCGGCAATATCAAATGCTCGATCCGTTCGGCAAGCGTGGTTTCAGCGAGGATAGAACCCATGACAAAAGCGCCCAGGGCCGCCGAGAAGCCGGTATGGGTGGCCAGCACTACCAGCCCGAGGCAGAGCGCCAGCGATACAATCAGCAATATTTCGTCGTTCAGCAGCTTTTTCGCTTTCTTCAAAATGGTGGGCAAAATGAAAATGCCTGACAAGAACCAGAGCGATAAAAAGAAGATCAGCTTTCCCACCGACAACAACATCTCCATACCGGCAAACTGCCGGCTCACCGCCAGGGTGGAAAGCAATACCAGCAGCAGGATAGCCACCAGGTCTTCGAT
>JBDHYM010000232.1:0-4201 GCA_039811405.1 Flavihumibacter sp.
CCATCTTCCACTATGTCGGCCTCGGATTTTAACGGTCATTTAGCTGTGATTATTGCATTTCTGCGAAAATTACCCCCTTTGGGGCAGCTTTCGGAGGCATGATCTGCTCCAGCATTTCAACAACCGTTGCCACCGGTCGGCGACAGGCATAGTTCTGGCAAACGTAAATTTTCGTATCGGGATTGGGTATTTTATCGCGTAAAAGCGGGAAATCGCGGTTCTCCTGGGTAGCTGATTGTACGATGCAACAAGGGATAAAATTAGCTAATATTTCCTTTCGCCGCGCTGCCGCCTCCGGTCCCACCACTACGATCTCTGTCATTCCCAGCTCTTTTTTCATCAATTCAGCAGCCCATACACCGAACGAAGATGGATACCGCACAATGGCCTGCCCCATCGCCGCCAGCATATTTTCAACCCTTTCCCGCCATTCCGGGCGGTCAAGCACTACTCCCAGGTACTGCAGGTTGGCCAGCATCACCGCATTGCCCGAGGGCTGGGCGCCATCGTACACTTCCCGTTTCCGCACAATTATACCCGGTTGCCCTTGCTTCGTATAATAGAATAAGGCATTGCCATCTTCCCCAAAATCGCGGATAACCCGCAGCGTCAGCCGTTCGGCCTCCCGCAGATAATCGGGGTTTCCGGTGATTTCCTGCAAAGAGATCAAAGCCTGTACCAGATAAGCGTAGTCATCCAAAAAACCGGTAAACCTGGCCATGCCCGCTTTGTAAGTGTGCAGCAGCCCACCCGCCCCGTCGTCAAAAGCCGACAGCATCCAGTCCATGTTCCGGGTGGCGAGCGTTTGATAGCGTTCATTTCCCGTGGCGGCATATACACGGCAGCAGGCGGTATTCGCCAGGGCGTTCCACGACAGCAACTGCTTGTCGTCCAGCCCCGGCCGCACCCGTGTTGCCCGCCGCGCCAGCAGCCGGTCCCTGATCGAGGTTAGCTTCACCGCCCATTCGGCCGCGGCGAACCCATTTTCGGCCAGCCACCCGGCGGCATCGCGAACACCGGTCAGTATATTTACCCCTTCCCAATTGCCTTCGGTGCTAATGCCATACCAGCTCGCGGCCAAGCCTGCGTCTTCTCCCAGCACCTCCTGAGCTTCACCCAGTTCCCATACATAAAACCGGCCTTCCTCCCCTTCCGAATCTGCATCCAGCGCGGCGTAAAAGCCCCCTTCGGGCGATAACAACTCCCGCTCCAGGAAATCCATGGTCTGGTCAATGGCAAACCGGTATTTTTCATCTTCCGTCAGTTGCCAGGCGTCACAGAGCACTCCCAGGAACAGGGCCTGGTCATACAGCATTTTCTCAAAATGGGGTACCAGCCACGTCGCATCGGTGCTGTACCGGGCCAGTCCGCCACCCAACTGGTCATAAATGCCGCCATGCAGCATGGCGTCGATGCTCAGCAGGGCCTGCTGCCGGGCAGCCGCATCGCCCCAAATATGATCGTATCGCAGCAGGTAGGCAATGCTGTTGGTTTGCGGGAATTTCGGGGCGGTACCAAACCCACCCCATTTGCGGTCAGCGCTCTTCAGCAGCGCGGCAGCGATATCATGCAGCGACTGCGCTGAAAAAAGGCGGTCGCTACCGGTGGCGCTGCCGCCAAATGCATTGGCCTGCTCCAGGTGAAGCGTCATATTGTCGGCTTGCGAACGGATATCGGCGCGCCGGTCACGCCATCCGTTTGCCACCCCGTGCAGTACATCCATCCACGAAGCCCGCTGGTGAACCGCCTTCGGCGGATAATAGGTTCCCCCGTAAAATGGCTTGCCGTCGGGCGTGAGGAAAACGTTCAGCGGCCAGCCGCCGCTGCCAGTCATCACCTGCACCGCATCCATATAAATATGGTCGATGTCGGGCCGCTCTTCGCGATCTACCTTAATGTTTACAAAATGTTTGTTCATGAAAGCCGCCACTGTCTTGTCTTCAAAGCTTTCCCGCTCCATCACGTGACACCAGTGACAGGCAGCGTATCCGATACTAACGAGTACCGGCAGGTCTTTCTCCCTTGCAAGATTCAGTGCCTCTTCTCCCCACGGATACCAGTCGACCGGGTTGTGTGCGTGCTGAAGCAGGTAAGGGCTTGACTCGTTAGCGAGACGATTCATGCTTTGTTCAAAGTAAGAAGTCAAAAGTCAAAATAGCTTCATGCAGGCGGGGAGTGGTTCGTAGATTTGGCGTGAATATCTGCTTTTTTAACGAATCGGTCGGGGGATTGCGTCGATTTAAGATTTTGTTGACAATAGTTTGGAACTGATCAAAGCCGTAGGACCGGGCAACTGGCAGCCCGCCGTTCCCGATGCGCGCACAGTGCCGGAAAAAGAAAGTAATATGCGGGTGGAAATCGTCATTTATCAATAACCTGCAGCCATATGCGATCTCTCTGCCTGTTACTGCTTTTTTTCACCGCCGCCGGAAACGCACAAACGCCGGTTTCGAAAATCATATCGCTCGATCCTGCTTTCGATAAGCTGGTATCGCCCGATATCGCCATGGAAATACTGGCGGAAGGATTTCAATGGGCCGAAGGGCCGGTATGGGTCAAAGACAGCGCATTCCTGTTGTTTTCAGATGTGAAGCAGAACACCATTTTCAGATGGAAAGACGGTGAAGGATTGCGTGTTTTCCTAAGGCCTTCGGGTTATACCGGCATTTTGCCTTACAGCGCTGAGCCCGGCAGCAACGGGCTCACCATTAACCAGGCTGGCGAACTGGTAAGCTGCGAACATGGCGACCGCCGCATTGCCGCCATGCCTTTTAAACAAGGCGGTAAAAGAACCCTGGCCGATAATTACCAGGGCAAAAGACTGAACAGCCCCAACGATATCGTGCAGGGCAAAAACGGCGATTACTATTTTACCGATCCCGGTTACGGATTACCGGCGGGAGAAAAAAGCATACCCATGGGTCTGTACCGGCTGACCGCCGCCGGCAAGGTGGAATTGATAGACATATATACCGCTCCCAACGGCGTAGCGCTGTCGGCCGATGGAAAAAAATTGTACCTCGCGCAAAGCGATGGGCAAAAGCCGGTGATCATAGAATACCAATTGCGTGCAGACGGCAGCCCTGGTAGCAAAAGACTTTTTTTCGATGCATCGGCGCTGCAACGGCAGGGCTTGCAGGGCGCGCCCGACGGGCTCAAACTCGATCTTCGGGACAATGTATTCAGCAGCGGGCCGGGTGGCATCATCGTGCTGAACACTGCGGGTAAACTGATCGGGCGGATAGAAACGGGCGACCAGACCTCGAACTGTGCCTGGGGTGATGACGGCAGTTCATTATATTTAACCGTTAACAGTCGCCTGTGCCGGATCAAAACCAACACCAGGGGCTTTTGAGGCCTGAAAAAATCGTTCGACGGTGAAACCATACCGGGTGCTGCTGGCAGCCGTCTGCTTCCAGTTGCTATATCATTCTTTCTTTTTCATTTTCCTGGTTTCCCTGTACCGGGCAGGAATGCAGGTGCCCTGGTTCAGCACGGCCTTTGTATTTGCGCTGCTGGTCTTCTTTTTCTTACCCGCACTTACCTTACTGGCGCTTGTAAAAAGCAAAGCAGTGGGCAGAAGCCTGGCGCTGCTGGTCAACAGCTTCCTGTTTCTGCTGTTCACCTTTAAGTTACTGACCGGCATCAATACCACCCCGGCGGAGAAAACACTTCTCCCGCTTCGCCTGTTGCTGGTACTGGTATGCCTGACCATCATTCTGATCGCACTTCAAAAAAAGCTTACCCGCAAATGGGTGCAGCAACAGCGCCGTCGTTAGTAACCCGGTAGCGGCAGTCATACTCCGAACAGTTGCTAAGCAACCGCCTGCACCAACTGGCGGGCTTTGACCACCAGGCTTTCGAGCGAAGCCGTATTGTGCGCGCCGGCTTTCACCAGTGCTGACCCGATGCCGAAGGCCACCGCACCGGCAGTTTTAAATGCAGCGATATTATCGACAGTTACGCCGCCGGTGGGCATCATCGGGATTTGATCCAGCGGCGCTTTGAGGTTCCTGAAATAAGAAGGGTCGGCAGCAGGAAACACCTTGATGATCTGTCCGCCGGCTTTATAAGCGTGCACGATTTCGGTAGGAGTGTATGCGCCCGGCATGCTCAGCACACCTGAGGCCAGGGTTTGCTTAATGGTAGCCACATCGGTATTCGGCGATATGATGAATGCCGAACCCGCATCGATGGCCGC
>JBDHYM010000233.1:0-4199 GCA_039811405.1 Flavihumibacter sp.
ATTCTGACATTTATTACCACAAAATAACACTTTTTCCCACTTACCAAACAAATTTGGAAAAGACTATTTTTTCCACAGGGAAGAATCGCGTGAAAACCCGCCGTAGATCTACGTTTGCGAGCATTTTTGCCGACCATTTCCGAAAAACTCTGTGAATTGGCTGTGGATTGCGGTGGATAACCGGTGAATAGCCTATTTTAGTCCTCCACCCGTCAGGTACTACCCGTCGGGTGGCACCCGACGGGTGGAGAGGTAAATCAATTCTTTACGCGCATGTCTGATAGTCAGGAGCGAGATTTGGCCGGTAAAGCGGGCTCGATCGCCATAGCTGAATACAATTATCTGCTTCCGGAGAGCCGGATTGCCGCCTTTCCGCTGCCGGAAAGGGATGAAAGCCGGCTATTGGTGTATAAAAGTGGTAAAATCGCCGAAAAGCAGTACCGGGATCTGCCGGGGGAATTGCCGGCCGGCAGCCTCCTGGTGTTTAACCAAACCAAGGTAATCCCGGCCCGGCTGCACATGCAGAAGCCGAGCGGGGGCGCGATCGAGATTTTCTGCCTGGAGCCGTCGGGCGACAAAGACCCGGCGCGGGCGCTGGCAGCGGCGGGTAGCACCACCTGGAAATGCCTGGTAGGCGGCGCCGCCAAATGGAAAAACGGGCAGGTACTGGAAAAACGCATCTCCCTGCCGGGCGGCAGTGACCTGGTATTAGCCGCCAGCCTGCCGGAAAGAAACAAGGGACATTTCCAGGTTGCGTTTCAATGGACACCCGCCCACCTGCGTTTTGCTGATGTACTGGAACTCGCCGGCGCCATGCCGATACCCCCCTATCTTAAAAGGGAAGCAACTTCGGCTGACCATGACCGTTACCAGACCGTCTATGCCAAAGAAGAGGGATCGGTGGCTGCACCGACTGCCGGATTACATTTCACACCATCACTGCTCGACAACCTGCGTAAGCAAAACATCGGCGAGGCTTTTGTTACCCTGCACGTCGGCGCCGGCACCTTCAAACCCGTGCAGACCGACACCATCGGCGAACATGAGATGCATGCGGAATGGATAGATGTTTCGCTCGATACGCTTCGCCAGATAAAGGCCGCACAGGGAAACATTATTGCCGTAGGCACCACTTCGCTGCGCACGCTGGAGTCTTTGTACTGGATCGGCTGCAAACTGATACAGCAACCATCCACCGCTCCCGATGATATCTTCATCGGGCAGTGGGAAGCCTATGAATCGCACGAAGAAAACATCACTGTAGCCGAATCGCTGGAAGCCATCGAATCGAAATTGTTAACTGCGCAAAGAACGAGCCTGACTGCCCGCACACAGATCATGATGGCGCCGGGTTATAAAGCACGCATGATAAGGGGACTGATCACCAATTTCCACCAACCGCAAAGCACGCTGCTGCTATTAGTAGCTTCGTTGATCGGTGATGACTGGAAGCGGGTGTACCAATATGCGCTTGACAATGAATTCAGGTTTCTCAGCTATGGCGACGGGTCATTGTTGTGGGTGTAGAGGGAATACCTATTCTTCTCCTCTTGATTTCCTGATCTTCACGTAGTCCGCCAGTATCACTGTAAATGCATACGGCAGGTCCATTTCATGTTCTTTGACCACCGATACTACTATCTCCGCTTTCCGCGCTGCTTCCAGCCCCGATAACCTGAGAAGAATAATACCATGATGAGGTTTGTCCATGCGGAAACTCAATTCACCGAAGTCTTTGTCCTGCGTAATTAAAACCGTTTCCCGGCTGTGTGCAATTTGTAAAACCTGCTCATCAGAAATCCCAGGACTGTTTTCAACAATAACAAACACATCGTAGCCGGCTTTTCGGAGAGCCCGGTAGATGGGCGCATCGACACTTTCGTCGGCGGTGAACTGCATGTTATGACGCTAATCCGATGGGGAAAATAGTATCTGCTTTAAGATTAGCAGCAGCAAACGCCAGTGCAGCCTTGATTTGCTCCTCATGTATATGAGGATAGGCTTCAATAATCTGGGCCACCGACTCTCCAGCAGCGAGCTTTTCCAGGATGATCTCCACTGTAATGCGAGTACCTTTAATAACCGGCTTACCCATCATTATTTCAGGATTGATCTCTATAAATGACTGAAGGTCCATACACCGAATTTACTGATAATGGCTGGATTTTTCAAGTTACCCGTTATACGGCAGATCGATCGTAAAGCTCGTTCCTTTTCCCAAAGCGCTCTCTACTTTGATCTTGCCGTGGTGCGCATCAACAATCGTCTTCACATAACTGAGCCCCAACCCGAATCCCTTCACATTGTGCAGGTTGCCTGTATGCACGCGGTAGAATTTCTCGAAGATGCGTTTCACGCTTTCCTTGGTCATGCCGATGCCATTGTCTTCCACCCTGATCTGGATGCCCCTGGCCGTGGAAGCCGTGCTTATTTTCAGCACCAGGTGGTCTTTCGAATATTTTACCGCATTGTCAACCAGGTTATTGATCAGGTTGGTAAAATGCACTTCATCGGCCTGGATCTCGTCGTCGGTAGCATTGAGCTGCACATCGGCGTGTCCGCCTTTGCTTTGCAATTGCAGGTCAAAATTCTCCAGCACCTGCTCTATCACCGCGTGCACATGCACCGGTCTTTTATCGAGCTGAATTTCCTGCCTTTCCATCAGCGCCGCCTGCAGAATCGTTTCCACATGCTTGTTCATGCGCTTGTTCTCTTCTTTGATGATGCCGGTGAAATACTGCATCTTCTCTTTGTCGTTCGACACCTTTTCTGTTCGCAGCGCATCCACCGCCAGCGATATGGTAGCCAGCGGCGTTTTGAACTCATGCGTCATGTTATTGATGAAATCGTTCTTGATCTCGCTGAGCTTTTTCTGCCGCAGCAGCGCCGCCACGGTAATATAAAAAGCGGCCAGCATGATCAGCGTGAACAATACCGAGCCCACCAGCATCCAGCGCAGCTCACTGAAAAAAAGGTTTTTTACATTCGGCACCACCACCGTCATCGTTTCCGCCGGCACCAGCCCTTCCATATCGCTGCCCGGCGGCACCATCAGCGGAAATATCCATTTGAAATTGTTGATGGTATCTTCCGCCAGGCGGTCAAAGTTCCTCGATTTCAGTTCGCCGTAGCCCAGGAAATCACCCCCGTCTGACGTAATCTCGAACTCGAATCCCACATCCTGCAAACCATAGTTGTTGAAGTTCTTGCGCAGCTTCTCCTGCACTTCGAACATGGTGAATTTTTCGGAAATGGTGGATGGCTTCAGCAATTCCATCATCAACTGATCGGAAGGCCAACTGATATTGGGGCGGGTTCTGCGGTTCTTCAGCGAAGGAAGGGTGCCCTTCTGTTCCATCAATTCCTGGCCGGTATCGTTCATGGCCATAAAGATCTTCTGCCGCAACTGGTCTTCTTTTACCAGCAACATCGACCGGAACCAGGATACCTGGATATAGAATATTCCGACCAGCGAAAGCGTAACCAGTATGATGATCAGGGGGAAAATTCTCTTCATCGGCACAAAGCTACAGTTGGTTTATAAACATCGGGGTTCATTGTTTGTTGTAATATCCGAATTAACAGGAGTTTATAATGCTTCCGCACCTCTTCCGCCCGCTATTCAGGTATTTTGGGCATCATTAACGCGGCGAAACTTTAATTGCTCCGTTATTCAATATTCTATAAATTAATGGTATGACACAAATATTACCGGCGGCCGGCGTTCTGTTGATTGCAGACCCTTTTCTCAAGGATCCGAATTTCAAGCGCACGGTGGTATTTCTCTGCGAACACCAGACCGAAGGAAGTTTTGGGTTTGTATTGAACCGGAAATACGAGTACACGCTGGACCAGTTGATGGCCAGCGCCGAAGGTATGCCGCTGACCGTTTTCTACGGCGGACCTGTACAGATGGATACCATCCATTTTTTGCACCGCTACCCCGAGCTGATACCCGGCGGTTTTGAAGTAACCGACGGCATTTACTGGGGCGGCGATTTTGAAACCGCCGTCCAGCGCCTGAAAGCAGGCGATATCTCCCCCAACGGCATTCGTTTTTTTATCGGTTATTCGGGCTGGTCGGAGGGGCAACTGGAAGGCGAGCTGAACGAGAAATCGTGGATCACCGCCAACGGCAGCAGCCGGCTGATCTTTCACCGCAATCTCGACGCCATCTGGAAAGAGGCGCTGAACGACCT
>JBDHYM010000234.1:0-4181 GCA_039811405.1 Flavihumibacter sp.
TCGAAGCCTGTAACACCATCACAGCAAACTTCAATATAACCACGCCTCCGGGCACCAGGTTCGTACTGTATTTCAATGATGGCACAGCCGACAGTTCGCAAAACACGACGCTAACGCATGTCTACAAGAAACCCGGCCTCTATCTTCCTTATGTAGAACTGACAGACAGCCTCAACTGTAAGGTGATTGTTACCGGCAAGCAAAATATACTGGTGAATGGTATCTATCCCGATTTCAACATCAGCAAAAAAGAATTCTGTGACAACGGCACGGTAACCTTCAACGATTACAGTTTGTCGGGCCGCGACAAGATCATTACCTGGGATTGGGATATGGGCGATGGCACCACCTATAGCGGCAAAGAGGTAACGCATACCTATTCGCAGCCCGGCACCTACTATGTTACCGAAACCATGACCACGCTGGCAGGTTGCACCAATCATTTCACCGATACCATCCGGGTGTACCGTACCCCCGAACCCGTGATTGTCGGCCCCGATGAAATCTGCTTCGGGTCAGTAGCCCAATTCAATGCAACAACTGTTATAGCCGATAGTCTTACATTCTGGCGCTGGACGCTCGAGAACCGCGATACGTCCAATCAGCCGGTGGTATTGCGCAACTTCCCGGCGCCGGGACAATACACCCTGCAATTGCATGCGCAAAATAAACTGGGTTGCGGCAACGACACCAGCTTCACCATAACAGTACATGCACTGCCCGTGATCACCAACGATCCGGTAATTACAACACCAGTAGGTATTCCCGTAACACTGCCGGTTACCTATAGCCCTGATGTAACAGGATATACATGGACGCCGGCCACCGACCTGAGCTGTACCGATTGTCCACAGCCCAACGCGAATCCCCGCTTCAACACCACCTACAAAGTGGAGGTCGTTGATAACAACAATTGCCGCGCCAGCAGCAGCATAACAGTAAAAACCGTTTGTAACGAACAGAACTATTTCGTACCAAACACCTTCAGCCCGAATGGCGACGGCCAGAATGATGTCTTCTACCCAAGGGGAACCCAGCTTAACAGGATACAGTCCATGCGCGTCTTCAACCGCTGGGGCGAGCTGGTTTTCGAAAAGAAAAACTTCAACGCCAACGCCAAGAACGATGGGTGGGATGGTTATATCAAAGGCATTCCCGCTCAAATGGATACCTATGTGTACATCATCGAAGTTGTTTGTGAAAACGCCCAGATCATTGCACTGAAGGGCAACGTAACCCTAATCCGATAGCAGATGAAAAACCGAAGCCGATACCATATTGTCACGGCCTTGCTGCTGACCCTGTTCATGGGACATGCACGGTCGCAGGACATACATTTTTCTCAATTCTATGATGCGCCCCTGCTGCGAAATCCTTCACTCGCCGGCATATTTACCGGCGATGTGCGTGCGCAGATCGTATATCGCGATCAATGGAGAAGCGTTACGAATGCATACCGGAGCGGATCGCTGAATGCTGAATATAAAATGCCCGTAGGCCGTTCCGATGATTTCATTACAGCCGGTCTGCAAATGCTGTTCGACCGCGCCGGTACCGTATCGCTCACCACTACACAACTGATGCCCGCCATCAACTACCATAAGTCTGTGGGAAGCGCGCGCAATGCATACCTCTCCGTTGGCTTTATGGGCGGTATGGTGAACCGGAGCATCGACCGTTCCAAGATCACCACCGATAACCAGTTTGTAGGCGGCGCCTATAACCCGGCCGTTGCTACCGGCGAAACTTTTGCCACCGCCAATTTCTGGTATCCCGATTTCAGCGTAGGCACCACTTTCAATGCGGGCTTTGGTGAAAACGAGAACAACAATTTTTTCGTAGGTCTGGCCTATCACCACGTCAACCGGCCAAACAATACTTTTTACCGCAGCGCCAACGAAGCCCTGCATCCCAAATGGGTGGCGTCGGGCGGTGTTAAATTCGATGTAGGCGATCAGTCGTTCTTCAATATACAGGCCGATTACTCCACGCAGGGGCCGGCCACTGAAATTATCGGCGGCGCCATGTACGGTTACAAGATCGGCGACGGCGAGTCGCCCGACTATACCATGCAGTTCGGCGCCTTTCTCCGGGCTAAAGATGCCCTGATCCCTGCTATCAAGCTTGATTATAACCCCTTCTCCATCGGCCTGAGTTATGATGTGAATATTTCCACCCTGAAAACAGCCAGCCAGGCGCGGGGCGGATTCGAACTTTCCGTAACTTATATCGGATTTATCGATCGCGGCAATTCATCCAAGTACAAAGTGCTTTGTCCGCGGTACTAAAAGCTTACCGATATGGCACTAAGTCCGGGGCAAACAGCCCCTTTGTTTGAGCTTTACGACACCGAAAAGCAAAAGATAAGCCTGGCCGCGCAGCGGGGCAGCAATGTAGTGTTGCTTTTCTTTCCCCTGGCCTTTACCAGCGTATGCACCGCCGAGCTGTGCAATGTTCGAGACAATATCGCGTTGTATAACAAAGTGAATGCCCGGGTATTCGGCATCAGCGTCGATTCGTTGTTTACGCTGGCCAAATTCAGGGAAGAACAACACCTGAACTTCCCGCTGCTCAGTGATTTTAATAAAGAAACGGCCGAAAAATACGGCTGCCTGTACCAGGATTTTGTGCTGGATATGCGTGGTGTGGCGAAAAGGGCCGCTTTTGTAATTGATAAAGAAGGAGTTATCAGGTATGCAGAAGTGCTGGAGAATGCCGGTAGCCAGCCCGACTTCCAGGCAATCGGGGCTGTACTGGAAAAGCTGCCCTGACTGTTGCGATATGGGCGATCAAATTGTATTTTTGTAATATAGTTAATGAGGATATTTTTTACTTTTTCACTGTTACTGATTCTGTCACTCGCCGGCCAGGCCCAGTCTGGCCAGCCACAGGTGTCGGTGGTAAAGTTTTATCCCAACCCCGCTGTTTCCTATATTACGTTCGAGTTTCCCCGCTATTACGAAAAGGACCATTCATTCGAAGTCTATAATTTCCTCGGGAAAAAAGTGTTTGAACAAAAGAACATCAATCCCAAAACCACCATTGATCTCAGCCAGTATTACCGGGGTATTTATATTTTTCAGTTGCGCGACAAAGCCGGCCGCATCATTGAATCGGGCCGCTTCCAGGTGAACAAATAATCAAAGCACCTGTACAATCAGGAATTTCAGGTAATGGGTATTCTCCCAACCCCAAACGATCGGGTGGTCACTGGCCTGTGTCTGGTATACTACCTGCCGCAGGGTTCTTCGCGCATCGTTCGCCGCCATCTGGATAATTTCCAGGAACAGCTCCGGCTGCACCAGGTTGGTGCACGAGGTCGTTACCAAAAAGCCCCCGGGCTTCACCAGCTTCATACCCCGTAAATTGATCTCCTTGTAACCGGTGATGGCCTTCTGGATGTTCTCGCGGCTTTTGGTAAAAGCGGGCGGATCAAGCATCACCACATCGTATTGCCTCCCTTCTTTCGACCATTGCTTCAGCACATCGAAGGCATTCACCTCCATAAACCGGCAGATTTCCTCATACCCGTTCAGGGCGGCATTGCGGTTTGCCTGTTCTACCGCCGCGCCAGAAATGTCAAGTCCCAGCACCGATTTGGCGCCATAATGCGCGGCATGTATCTCAAAAGTGCCGGTATAGGTGAAAGCGCCCAGTACGTCGGCGCCGTTTACGATGTTCTTTATTGCCCGGCGATTGTCTTGCTGATCGAGGAAATAACCTGTTTTTTGCCCGTTTTCGATGTCCACCTGGAATTTCAGCCCGTTCTCCCGGAGAATGATCTTCGTATCAAAGGGGGCAGACAAAAACCCCTTGGTTTGCGGCAGCCCTTCGAGCTCACGTACGGGAACGTCGTTCCGTTCGTAAATCCCCTTGGGATTGAATAGGCTGTTCAGGGCATCAACAATAGCCGGCTTCCATTTGTCCATCCCGAAGGCCAGGGTCTGGAGCACGAAATAGTCGTTGAATTTATCGATGATCAGGGCTGGCAGGAAGTCGGCTTCTCCAAATACCAGGCGGCAATTCTCCCGATACCCCAGCCGTTGCCGGTATTTCCAGGCAGTGTCGAGGCGACGGTGAAAAAAAGCGGCGTCGATGGTTTCATTCCTGTCGCGGGTAAGCAGCCTCACCAGGATCTGCGACCTCGGGTTGGCATAGCCCCTGCCGATGAATTTTCCGTC
>JBDHYM010000235.1:0-4154 GCA_039811405.1 Flavihumibacter sp.
TACGCCCGCGCAGCGGCCTCGCCATCAAACAGGGTATTACCTGCCTCAATACGCCGGGCACGATTGATGCAGATTACAGGGGTGAGATCAAAGTGATCCTGATTAATCTCTCGGGCGAACCGCAAACCATTGGTCATGGCGATCGTATTGCGCAGATGGTAGTGCAGTCGGTTGAGCAGGTAGCCTGGGAGCCGGTCGATACCTTAAGCGTAACAGAACGGAATGCCGGCGGATTCGGGCATACCGGAAAATCGTAAAGAATGAGAATTTTTAGTTTCCTCGCCTGTATCGCCTTCCTCTCGATGGCCGGTTGCCGCGCTACCAAAAAGATCAGCACTTCGCTGCCGAAAAAAGACACGGCTACCACCGTGATCATCGCCGACCGGCATGCCGATTCGATGCTGTTTGTGCACGACGTGCTCAATGCCGTGGAAAAAAACCGGATCGATTATGAGACGTTTTCGGCCAAAATCAAAGTCGAGTATTGGGACAAAGACGGGAAAGGCCCCGATCTGACGGTGTTCGTTCGCATGAAAAAAGACAGCCTCATCTGGCTTTCGGTCAATGCCACGGTGTTCAGCTACGAGGCTTTCCGCATATTGATCACCCCCGACAGCGTGAAGCTGGTCAACAAGAAAGACAAAGTGGTGCAGTTGCGCTCGGTCAAATACCTTGAAGAAATGGCAAAGCTGCCGTTCGACTTCCAGAACTTTCAGAACGTGCTGGTGGGCAACCCCATTTTCCTGGACGACAACGTGGTTTCCTACAAGCAAACCGCCGATGCGCTGACCCTGTTTATCGTGGGTGACCTGTTCAAGAACCTGGTGACCCTGAGCAACGATGGTTATGCAGTGCAGCACATCAAGCTGGATGATATCGATGAGAAACGAAACCGTACCTGCGACCTGAGCTATGATAATTACACCACTGTCGACGGCCGCCGCTTCGCCACAGGCCGCCGTATCAGCCTTGCCGAAAAAACGAAGATCGATGTGCAGATGGACTATAAGCAATTCGGCTTTAACGAAAGTTTAGCCTATCCGTTCACCATTCCAAAAAATTATAAGCTGCAGTAAACGTTACGGTAGTTTATATTTGAAGCATGATGAGGAAGACCCTTTTTTTGTGGCTGCTGCTGACAACGGCAATGGCCGGTATGGCGCAGCAGAGCAGCGCCGACTTAAAGAAAAAGCAGGCCGAGATCCAGAAAGAGATCGATGACCTCAAGGCGCAGATCGACCAGACCAAGAAGTATAAGAAGAAAAGCCTGAGCGAGCTGAACCTCGTGCAGAAGAAATTACGCCTCCGTGAATCACAGATTCACGTGATGAACGACCAGATTCAGCTTATCCAGGGGGATATCAACCAGCACTGGCGCGATATCCTCAAGCTGCGGAACGAGCTCGATACGCTGAAAGAGCAATACAAAACCAGCGTGGTTTATGCCTATAAGAATCGCAGCAACTACGACTTTCTGAACTTTATTTTCTCTTCCGCCAATTTCAACGATGCCCTGAAAAGGATGGCTTACCTGCGGTCGTACCGCCAGTACCGCGAACAACAGGCCGAAAGCATTTTGAATACGCAGCGCCAACTGGAGCAAAAAATGGGTGTGCTCAAAAACAGCCAGTCGGAAAAGAGAGAAGCGCTCGAAGTGCAAAACAAACAGTATAAAGTACTGAACGAAGAAAAAAAGGAAAAAGATGCCGTGGTACGGGAGATCAAGGGACAGGAGAATGAGCTGATGAAAGACATGGCCGAAAAGCAGAAGCAGGACGTTAAGCTGAAAGCAGCCATCAAAGCGGCGATCACCCGCGAAATAGCGCTGGCCAAAAAAGAAGATGCGGCCCGTAAGGCCCGTGAAGACGCGGCCAGGAAAGCAACCGCCGCCGATAACAATGTAGCAAAATCGGCTACCAGCAAACCGGCTGATAACAACGCCGCTGAACGTGCGCCGGCGAAAGAGAACAGGCCGCTGAGCCCGCTGGAAACATCGGCCGAGGTAAAACTGATCAGCGACAATTTCGAAAAGAATAAAGGCAGCCTGCCCTGGCCCATCAGCCAGGGACGGATCGCGATGAAGTTCGGCCGTGTGGAATACGAGGGATTGAAAGGTGTAGTGGTCGATAACCCGGGTCTTACGATTGAAGCCGACGCGGGCTCTTCCATCAAAGCCGTTTTTGACGGAGAAGTAAGCACAGTGATCTCCATCGGGCCGGTGCAGGGCGTTATCCTTAAGCACGGCAAATACTTCACCACGTACAGCAACCTTTCTTCTGTATCAGTGTCGAAAGGCCAGCAGGTGAAAGTAGGCCAGGTGCTGGGTAAGCTCGATGAGAAAGACAGTGGCCGCGGCGAGCTCGAATTCGTTATCACCAACGAGCGAAACATCAACCTCAATCCCGAAAGCTGGCTGCGCTGAGGCCCCATTACATTACCTGAATTATCCTGCTGTATGTACAAGGCCGTCGCTGCATACCTGATTGCAATCATCTCTGTAAAAACAAATATTGCTTGCGCTCAGCAATTTGGCAGAACAGCAGACAGAAAAAATTTCACCTCGTCAAAACAGGTAGCTGATAAACCGTCTGTCAAATGGAAATTTCAAACGAACGGAAAGGTATTCGCCTCTCCCGTACTCGTCAATAACCTGGTCCTGGCAGGCTCGTGCGACAGCACGCTGTATGCGCTTGATAAAAAAAGCGGCGGCCTGGCCTGGAAATTCCGGGCCGGCGGTGAGATACGGTCTTCCGTCGCTTCATCAGGCAATAAGCTCTTCTTTATAAGCACCGATGGCATCTTTTATGCCCTTGACGCCGGTACCGGAAAGCAGGTATGGACATTCCAGACCGCAGGAGAACAGTTTTATGATACCTGGGATTATTACCAGTCATCACCTGCTGTAAGCAACGGGGCGGTTTATTTTGGGTGCGGCGATGGCTATATATATGCCCTCGACGAGCATACGGGAAAGATGTTGTGGAAATTTAAAACCGGCGGCATCGTACATGCATCACCGGTAGTGGCCGACAATGCCGTGCTGGCAGGAAGCTTCGACGGGTTCTTTTATTGTATTAATACCGATGGCAGCCTGCGGTGGAAGTTCAATACAATAGGGGAACATTATTTCCCGAAGGGCGAAGTGCAGTTCAATGCAACCGTTGCCGACAGCACTGTTTTCTTCAGCGCCAGGGATTATAATATATATGCGTTGAAAATAAAAGACGGAGGCGGGCATTGGGTGTACCACCAGCCGGGGAGCTGGCCGAGCATTCCCAGCCTTGCAGGAGAAAGGCTGGTCGTAACCATGTCTGATGCGCACAACGTCGCTGTTCTCGGAAAAACCTACGGTGAAAAGCTATATGAGCCGTTCGTACCCCTGAATGTTTTCAGCAGCGCCTCCATTAACAACAATGCAGCCTATTTTGGTTGTATGGACGGCATGCTTTACAAGCTGGATATCCTTACAGGAAAGGTTTCGGTGGTTTTTCAGACCACGTTGAGCCGGAAGAACCATGCTGCTTTTTTTGATGCCTCCCAAAAGCTGCGGGAAGACGTGATCGCAAAGCACAGAGATGATATCAACGCGCTGTACGATGCTTTTTTAACGATGGGAAGCATCCTTTCCACCGTGTGGATCGATAACGGGGTATTGTATTTCGGAAGTGCCGACAACTGTATCTATGCAATAGAATAGCGCGGCCTTCGCCAACTCAGTTCACATAGTCGCTGAAAGCCGTTTCCGCCTGCACGCCTTCCTGCAGAAAGCGGTTGTATAACGCCTCGTACAGCGGTACGATATAGTGTATATCGAAACGGTCGCTTTGCTTCCGCGCATTCTCCCGGAACTGTTCCAGCATCTCTTTGTTCTGCAGTAATTCGATGCTATGGCCGGCCATGCTGTTTATGTCGCCCACATTGGCAAGGAAACCGGTTACTCCATTGATGTTGATCTCGGGCAGCCCCCCGGCATTGGAGCTGATCACCGGTACGCCGGCTGCCATGGCTTCAAGGGCCGACAGGCCGAAGCTTTCATATTCGGAGGTCAGCAGGAACAGGTCTGAAATGGCCAATATCTCTTCCATCTGCTCCTGCTTGCCGACAAAACGAACCTCTTCCTGTATGCCCAGGTCGCGGCTCAGGCATTCGGCGCC
>JBDHYM010000236.1:0-4130 GCA_039811405.1 Flavihumibacter sp.
TTGTCGAAAGGCATCATCTCGAAAACGGTATTCAGCGTTACCGGCCCCGCGGGCAATTGCTGCAGCCGGATACCGCCATAATTCACGAAAGCGGCATCGATCTTTTTTCCGAATACCCGTTCTGCCTCGTAATAGCTGGCATCGGCCATCAGGTTGCCCAGGGTGCATTCGGGCAATTTTTTTTCCAGTGTTATTGCCGCCACCGCAATCACTTTTGTCATTACTTTTTGAACACTGTCGGCATAAGGTTGCACCATGGCCGCCACGGCGGCAGACGAAGGCGCATCCCGTTGTACACGGAGCTGCTCATAATAAAGCGACGATGCCTGGTAATGTGTTTTACAACCGGATGATACAGCCAGAAAAACGCCAAGGGAAATGCAAACAGTAATGGATCGGAGGGCTGTCATAGCGCAAAAAGGTACGCAAAAATAAGCTGCCTTCCACAACAAATGCATGGCTGCTGTACCTTCGGGGGCCGATCATGCAAAAAAAGATTACGCTGCAAGTCAGCCCCGCCGAAGCGGCCGATCCCGTGGCATTAAAGCAACTGGTAGCGGCCACGGTGAACGAAAAACCTTCGGCCGTTACGGGTTTCCGCTTGTGTAAACGCTCGATCGACGCCCGTGGCCGCCAGGTAAAAATCAACCTGACGCTCGAAGCAACCATTGCCGCGCCTTTCGTGGAACAGGCGCTGCCGGTAGTGCGCTATCCCGATGTACGCACCGCCCCGCGGCAGGTGATAATTGCCGGCGCGGGTCCCTGCGGACTTTTCGCCGCCTTACGGCTGATAGAAGCGGGCATCAGGCCGGTGGTGCTGGAAAGGGGAAAAGATGTGCGCGCCCGCCGGCGCGACCTGGCCCGGCTGAACAAAGAAGGAGAAGTGGACCCCGAAAGCAATTATTGTTTTGGCGAAGGCGGCGCCGGCACCTACAGCGACGGTAAGCTATACACGCGCTCCAACAAACGGGGCAGCATCGATAAGATATTGCAGCTCTTCGTGCAGTTCGGCGCCGACCCCGACATCGCCATCGACGCCCATCCGCATATCGGCACCAACAAGCTGCCGCATATCATCACCGCCATGCGCCGGCAGATACTGGAAGCAGGCGGGGAATTTCATTTCGGCGAAAAACTCGAAAAATACGTGCTTGAGAACGGCCGGTTCCGCGCCGTACTAACGGCAACGGGTAACCGATTTGAAGGCGAGGCCCTCATACTGGCCACCGGGCACAGTGCGCGGGATGTTTTCGAAGGGTTGCAATTGCACGGTATCCTGGTCGAAGCCAAACCCTTCGCGCTTGGTGTACGCGTTGAGCACCCCCAGCAACTGATCGACAGCATCCAGTACCACCAGCCGGTTCGCTCCGATCTGCTGCCACCCGCCTCGTACAGCCTGGTGCAGCAGGTCGATAACCGCGGGGTGTTCTCCTTTTGCATGTGCCCCGGCGGCATCATTGCCCCCGCCGCCACGGCCCCCGGCGAGCTGGTGGTAAATGGCTGGAGCCCGTCAAAACGCAATAATCCCTATGCCAATTCGGGCATGGTGGTGGCGGTGGAAGAAAAAGATTACGGCACGCGCTTCGGCGCCCTGTCGGCCATGCGCTTCCAGCAGCAGGTAGAGCAAAAAGCGTTTGCCGCCGGCGGCGGACGAATGGTAGCGCCCGCGCTTCGCCTGACCGACTTTATCGATCGCCGGCTGTCTGACAGCCTGCCGCCCTGCTCTTACCTGCCCGGCGTACAGGCAGCGCCCTTATGGGAGGTACTACCTGCTTTCGTGTATAAAAGCCTCGCAGCAGGTTTTAAGGCATTTGGACATAAAATGAAGGGCTATCTTAGTCGCGAAGCCATCGTGGTGGCCACCGAATCGCGCACCTCGTCGCCCGTGCGCATTCCGCGCGATCCCGTCACTTATGAACATCCCCAGGTAAAAGGCCTGTACCCCGCCGGCGAAGGCGCCGGTTATGCGGGTGGCATTGTAAGCGCGGCCATGGACGGCGAGAAGATTGCCGAAAGAATTGCGGCAGTACTGCAAAAAAAATGAAGACAACTGTAATAAAGCGTCGGCTTATTCATCTAAATACAAAAACGCATGGCTTTACTCGAGGTTCAGCATCTGAAAAAATACTATGCCACGCAAAAGGCGGTGGACGATATCAGCTTTAGCATCGGTGCGGGAAAAATATTCGGGCTGCTCGGTCCCAACGGCGCAGGCAAGACCACACTGCTGCGCATGATTACCGGCATTTTTTACCCCGATGAAGGAAATATTGTTTTCGAGGGGCAACCCTTCGAACCCGAAAAAGATATTCTTCGTATCGGCTACATGCCCGAAGAACGCGGCCTGTACAAAAAGATGAAGATCGGCGAGCACGCCATATACCTGGCGCAATTGAAGGGGATGTCGCGCAGCGAAGCCCTGGAAAAAATAAAAAGCTGGTTTGAGCGGTTCGACATGCAGAGCTGGTGGAACAAGAAGGTGGAAGACCTGTCGAAGGGCATGCAGCAAAAGCTGCAATTTGTCACCACGGTATTGCACGAACCCAGCCTGATCATTCTCGACGAACCTTTCAGCGGGCTCGACCCGGTGAATGCCAACCTGATCAAGGAAGAGATTTACGGGCTCGCCAAAAAAGGCTGCACTATTATTTTCAGCACCCATCGCATGGAACAGGTGGAAGAGATATGTGACCAGATTGTGCTGGTCGACAAGGGCAAAAAAATCCTCGACGGCGATGTAGCCGGCGTGAAAGAAGCGTTCAAAGAATACAAATACCGGCTGCTGGCCGAAGCGCCCGGCGGGCTTCCCCCCTCTTCGCTGTATGAAGTGCTGGCGGCAAACGGACCGGCTTACACCATCCAATTGAACGGTGATCACGATACCAACGCGATACTGAGCGAGCTGATCGCCCGTGGCATAGGTATAAAAGGCTTTAACGAGATATTGCCGTCGCTCAATGACATCTTCATACGGTTGGTGAATGACCGGCAAAGCACCACCCGCCCTTTCAAAACCATATAGCCTGACATCGCTTATTAAATAGCCCTCAATACCATCTGATGAACAAGATACTGGTGATCATGCGGCGCGAATTTCTCAGCCGCGTACAGAAAAGAACCTTTCTTCTCTCCACGATACTGCTGCCGCTTTTCATTTTCGGCTTCTATGCGCTGATCATTTATTTCAGCGTGAAAGGGAACGACGACTTGCGCATAGCGATTGCCGACCCCGCCGGCCGGCTCGAAGGGAACATAGAAAGCAATGCCAGCCTGCAATTTCAGTTCCTGAAAGAAGCCGACGGCGAAAAGATGGCGCTGCTGCTGAAAGAAAAAGCCTTCGACGGCTATATTATGGTGCCCGCCACCTTCAGCGGCGCCAAAACCGACAGCCTGGTATTGGTAAGCCAATCGAGCGTGGGTCCTGTTACACAGGAGAAAATACAGAACCGCATCAATAAAGGATTGGAAAAAATGCGGGTGCAATCGCTGCTGGCGCCGGGCGTAACAACGGCGCAGCTCGACAGCATCCAGGTCAATGTGCCGCTTACCGTATCAAAGGCAGGTAAGAGCGGCAGCACCGGTTTCGCCTATGCGCTGGGCTTTTTCTGCGGCATCCTGATCTATATGGTACTGTTTATCTACGGCGCCATGGTGATGCGGGGCGTGATGGAAGAAAAAACCAGCCGCATTGCTGAAGTGATCGTCAGCAGCGTAAAGCCTTTTCAGTTGATGATGGGTAAAATATTCGGCATCGGCGCGGTAGGGCTGGTACAATTCCTGATCTGGGGGGTGCTGGTGGTATTGCTTCAAATGGCGCTGCCACTGATATTCCCCGGCCTGCTCGACCAGGCCGTCCATATGCAAACGGGCGAAGTGGCGGGCGCCGTGACCGCTCAATCTCCGCAGGCCAATGCCGTGCGCGAGATACTGAATAACATGAGCAATGTAAATATGCCGCTGATCATCACCTGCTTCTTCGGCTATTTTCTCTTTGGCTACCTGATCTATTCATCTCTCTTTGCCGCCGTGGGTAGCGCGGTGAACGACGACCCGCAAGACGCCCAGCAGCTGATGCTGCCCATCACCATGCCGATCATCTTCTCGTTCGTGATCATGACCCAGGCCATTAA
>JBDHYM010000237.1:0-4111 GCA_039811405.1 Flavihumibacter sp.
GCCGGCTATAGCGCTTATGTATGGTTGCTGCAGGTGCGCTCTGCCACCCAGGTCAGCACCTATGCGTATGTAAATCCGGTGGTGGCCGTGCTGCTGGGCACCCTGCTGGCCGGCGAGCACATGACCTTTCTGCAGATCGCGGGGTTGGCGGTAATCCTGACCAGCGTGCTGCTGATCAACCTGTCCAAATACCGGCAATCGGGGCGCGACAGTGTTAAGCAGGCGCTCGCAGAATCGGCCTGACGGTTCCCGGTGGCAGAATACCAACGGCAATGATCAGCCGAAAACAGCGTTCAGTTTTCCGGCGGTGCGTCGGCACCGAGGGTCACCTCTTTCCAGGTTTCAAGGTCTTTGTGCAACCAGTCGATCTTTGCCGTCGCGCCCTTGTAGGCGCCGCCGCCCAGGAAAAGGTAGAGGGGTGGCCGGTCATTTTCGGCTACCTGTATGATGGCCGCGGCGGCCCGTGCGGGATCGCCGGGCTGCTTGCCGCTGTTATCGCGAATGGTAGCCTGGTTCTGGTGGGCAGATGACCGGTAGTCGCCGATCACGGTTTTTGAATCATGCGCCGAACGGCCGGCCCAATCGGTACGAAAACCACTGGGGCAGATCACCGTTACCTGTACACCCAGGGGTGCCAGCTCTTTGGCCAGGGCTTCCGAATAACCGGCCACGGCAAACTTGGTCGCATTGTAAAAACCCACGGCCGGGAAACCGACAAAGCCGCCGATGGAAGAGATATTGATAATGCGTCCGCTTCTTTTACCACGCATAACCGGCAGCACTTCACGCGTCAACGCTGCCAGGCCGAAGAAATTCACCTCGAACATGTGCCGTACTTCCTCTTCCTCACTCTCTTCGATGGCGCCGAAATAACCAATGCCGGCATTGCTCACCAGCACATCAACGGTGCCGAATATGTCGATGGCCCTGTCGACCGACGACTTCACTTCTTCCTTCCTGGTTACATCGAGCTGCACGGCGATTGCATTTTCAGGATGCATCGCCACGATATCGGCTACGTCACTTATTTTTCGCGAAGCTACCACGGCTTTATATCCCCGGTCAAGTACCTGCCTGGCCAGTTCACGGCCAAATCCGGTAGAGCAGCCGGTGATAAACCAGACTTTATTCCTATGCATAAACAGTTTCTTTCCTTAACAATACCGATGAAAAAAAGTTGGCGTTGCAAACGCAGCCGGATGCCACCAGGGCCGGAAATAACCGCCCGCTTTCTTACCTTTAGCCACAACAAACCTGAAATCCCTGAATCATGCGCCGTTCTTTATACGCTTTTCTTTTTTGTTTTTGCCTCGGGCTGTATTATTCGACCCCAGGTCATGCCCAAACCAATAACCGGGTGCAGGAGAGCCTGGTGATGCCCAGCCAGTTGCTGAGCCATTCCGTTAAGTATTCCATCTACCTGCCGCCCGACTATTATACGTCGAATAAACGCTACCCGGTGGTGTACCTGCTGCACGGTTATTCCGACAACGAAACAGCCTGGCTGCAGTTCGGTGAAACCGACCGGCAGGCCGATAAGGCGATCGGCAGCGGGGAAATACCGCCGATGATCATCGTAATGCCCGACGCGGGTATCACCTGGTATATGAATGATTACCAGGGTAAGGAAAAATACGAGGATATGTTCATCAAAGAATTTATTCCCTATATCGATGCGCAGTACAGAACACGCACGCAGAAAGAGTTCAGGGCAGTATCGGGTCTGTCGATGGGCGGCCACGGCGCGTTGCTGCTGGCCATGCATCACCCCTCGTTGTTTACGGCATGCGCCGCTTTCAGCTCGGGAATTATGACCGACGAAGGCATTGTTGCGATGCCCGACAATAACTACGATCCTATTTTTACGAACCTGGTGGGCAACAAGCCCCGGGGGAAAGCCCGGCTTACCGAACACTGGCAGAAAAACAACCCGCTTAACCTCGCGAAGACCCTGCCGGCCGACAGCCTTAAAAAAGTCAGGTGGTACCTCGATTGCGGCGACCAGGATTTTCTGTATGAAGGCAATGCAATGATGCACATCACCCTGCGGAAGCGGGAGATACCGCATGAATTCCGGGTAAGAGCCGGTGCGCACGAATGGATATACTGGCGTACGGGGCTCATTCCTGCCCTCCAGTTTATCGGGGCGAGTTTTAACAGGTGATGTGGTGGTGGCTGTACAGGTTGAGTGAGCAGCTTTGTTTCACGCGAGGGATAAGCATTTTTGTTTCACGCCAAGCACGCAAAGGAGCAAAGACGCAAAGGGAGATAAATCAGCATCAAAAAAACCTGTTTTTCCATTTGTGCCTGCCAAATGAGCATCGGCTAAGGGAGAAAAACGCGATGGCGGCAGGTTGAGCACCATTCACAGGAATGGCAACAAACATCAATTCCATGAAAAAACATCCGCCTGTGACCTCCCTTTGCGTCTTTGCTCCTTTGCGTGCTTGGCGTGAAACAAAAATGCTTATCCCTCGCGTGAAACAAAAATGCTTGTTATATTAGCGTGAAACAAAATGTGACAATGTAAGGAACAACCCCTCACCTCCACAGATCGATCGGACGGTCTGTTTTCGGGTGAAAAGGCAGTTCGATCTTCTTACCGCTGCCCGCCGACGCATAAGCGGCATAAATCATCTCCAGTACGGCCCGACCGTCTTCGCCGGTCACCAGCGGCTCTTTGTTGTTGCGTACGCAATCAATAAAATGCTTCAGCTCATGCGGATAGCCCTGGTTGAACACTTCTTCAAAAACGGTAAAGCTCCAGCCGATGCTCGTATCGGCCTTCTCCATCGCATAGCCGTAACCGCTGCGGCTGTACGTAACCGCAGCATTGCCCATGAAAAGATCGGCATAGGCCACCCCGCCGGTGCCGTACACTTCGGCGCGGTCGTCCATCCCGCCGTGCTTGGCCCAACTGTTCTCCGCCACGCCGATCACGCCGTTTTCAAATTCAACGATCACCACCGAGTTGTCTTCACAATCGGTTCGCCCCTTGTGAAACACCGTATCCATGGTGGCATAAACAGTTTTCACCTTACTGTTATTCAGCATCCACCTGAACCAGGCCAGTGCGTGGCAACCCATATCCATCAGCACCCCGCCGCCCGACAAACGGCGGTCGTAGAACCAGTCGCTGTGCGGCCCCGAATGTTTTTCTCCCTGCTTCAGCATGTAGATATCTCCCAGGGCGCCTTCCTTCACCAATTGCCGCACCCGTTCATATTTGGGCGCAAAGCAGAGTTCTTCGGCATACATCAACCGCACCCCTGCTTTTTTGCAGGCAGCGATCATAACATCGGCCTCCTCAAGGGTCACCGCCAGCGGCTTCTCGATGATGACCTGCTTTCCCGCTGCCGCTGCCTTCAGCGTCGCTTCGGCATGTTTAAAATTGGGCAGGCAGATATCGATCACTTCAGCTCCCGATTCAGCCAGGATCTTATCGAGGTCGGTGTACCAGGCCGGAATACCGTGCTTCTCCGCAAACGCGCGTGCCTTATCGGCCGAGCGGGAATAAACCGCCACCACTTCCGCCTCCGGAATGAACCGGTGATAGCTTTCAACATGGATATCGGCAATGAAACCGGAACCTAAAATGGCAACCTTGGTGCGAGACATGCTTGTTGGTTTGAGGTTTGAAGTTTGAAGTTTGAGGAAGTTCCCCTAACCCCGCTTACCAATTGAAAGGTAAGTTTTTAACCTAATGAACCCCCACCTCAAACTTCAAACTTCAAACCTCAAACCAACTAATGCTTGTTAGCATCCAGGCAAATAATTCATTCCGTTTCCCGCTTTTTTAGGAAATTAGCCGTCCATTTCAAACGAGAACCATGAGTCAATCACCCAGCACCCTGTTCGAAAAAGTGTGGAATGCACATGTGGTGCGGCATATTGCCGACGGCCCCGATGTATTGTTCATCGACCGTCATTTTATTCATGAGGTTACCAGCCCGGTAGCCTTCCTGGGCCTCGAGCAGCGCGGCCTTAAAGTGATGTACCCCGAGCGTACGTTCGCAACAGCCGATCACAACACCCCTACCATCAACCAGGACCAGCCGGTAAAAGACCCTTTGTCGGCCAACCAGCTCAGGGCCCTGGAAAGCAATGCCAA
>JBDHYM010000238.1:0-4105 GCA_039811405.1 Flavihumibacter sp.
GGCACCAAGCTGCGTCCGCATACATATACCCAACCCAAGGCACTGATTCCGCTGGCTGGCAAAACCATCCTCAGCATTATCGTAGAACAACTGGCCGAAGCCGGTGTGCACGAGTTTGTCTTTATCATTGGTTACCTGGGCGATAAGATACAGGATTTCGTACGCGAAAAATATCCCCACCTGCAGACCCATTTTGTGCAGCAGAACGAGCGGCAGGGCATCGGCCACGCGATCTGGCTTACGCGCGACCTGATCAGGCACGACGAAATCATTATCGTATTGGGCGACAGCATCTGCGAGTACGACGTGCGGGCAGTGCTCGAAAGTCCCGATTCGCTGCTGGGCGTAAAACGGGTGGATGACCCGCGTGATTTCGGGGTGGCGGAGATCAGCGATGAAGGACAAATCAACCGGGTGGTCGAGAAGCCGCAGATACCTAAAAGCAATATGGCCCTGGTGGGCATCTACAAGATACGCGAAACGGGTATGCTGCTCGACTGCCTGGAGAACAATATCCGCGAGCACCATACCTCATATGGCGAGTACAACCTGACCGATGCACTGGAATGCATGATCGGGCAGGGCGTGGTGCTGCGCTCGTTCAAAGTGCAGAACTGGTTCGACTGTGGTAAAAAGGAGACGTTGCTTGAGAGCAATGCGACCTTGCTGCGCAAGATCGGCCAGTCGATCGCAGAAGACCACCAGTTTGAAAACACGATCATCGTGCCTCCCGTCAGCATCGCACGCGGATGTGATATTGCCAATAGCATCATCGGCCCGAATGTGGCTATCGGCGAATGCGTCACCATCACCGATTCAATCATCAAAGATTCCATTATCGGCGCCTTCTCCGACCTCAAAGACATTGTGCTGACCCATTCGCTGATCGGTACCGATGCCGGCGTACGGGGTGAAAGCCGCAGCCTGAACATCGGCGATAATACGGAGATCGATTTGGGCCGGCGGTAACGGCTGCTGTTGATTTTTGTCTTTCTTTGTATCCTCAATACGAAACATTGTCTGCTGCAAACCGTATTTGTACGCTTTTTGGGATCGATTTTCCGCTGGTGCAGGCTGGTATGGTATGGGCCAGCGGATGGCGGTTAGCCAGCGCCGTTAGTAATGCCGGCGCCCTCGGCTTGCTGGGCAGCGGAAGCATGTACCCGGATGTTTTGCGCGAGCATATACGTCGCTGCAGGGAAGCCACCGGCAAGCCTTTTGGCGTGAATGTGCCGCTGCTCTATCCGTCGATCGAACAGCTGATGGCTGTTATCATGGAAGAGGGGGTGAAGATCGTTTTCACTTCGGCAGGCAACCCCGCTGCCTGGACGGGCATTCTCAAGGAAAAGGGTATTACCGTGGTACATGTGGTGAGCAGCAGCAAATTTGCGCGGAAAGCCGAAGAAGCGGGCTGCGATGCCGTGGTGGCTGAAGGGTTTGAGGCCGGCGGGCACAATGGCCGGGAGGAAACGACCACCCTGGTGCTGGTTCCGGCAGTTCGCCAGGCGGTGCAGGTGCCGGTGATTGCCGCAGGAGGTATTGCGACGGGCCGCCAGATGATGGCGGCCATGGTGCTGGGGGCTGACGGTGTACAGGTGGGAACCCGTTTTGTAGCCTGCGAAGAGGCGAGCAGCCACGAGGCATTCAAACAGGCCGTGCTGGCCGCCGGAGAAGGCGATACGCAGTTGAGCCTGAAAAAGCTGGCACCGGTGCGGTTGTTGAAAAACCCGTTCTATCAACTGGTTGCCCAGGCCGAGGCCCGGGGTGCAACAGCCACCGAATTGAAGGAATTATTAGGCCGGGCGCGGGCCAAGAGGGGCATGTTTGAAGGAGATATGGAAAACGGTGAGTTGGAAATCGGGCAGGTGAGCTGCCTAGTAAAAAATATGCTGCCGGCAGCGGAAATTGTACGAAATTTCAGGGAGGAATTTGCCCATGCGGTTCAGCATCCGTTCATTTAGCGACAAAACTTTCTGTATGAGATTCCTTCGTATATGCATGACTGTTATAGCCGTTCTCGGCGCTGTATTGGCGGCATGCGCCAACCAGGGGGAGCCCCGCGTCAAAAAAGAAGCGGGCGTGCATGGGTACGTGCTGGATGCCAAAACAGGCAAGCCGCTGGTAGGGGTAACCGTATCGGCCTTATCCGGTAAGTCGGTGGTGAAGTCGGATGCGACCGATGCGGCGGGCTATTTCCAGATCAGGGAATTGCCTGAAGGGAATATGTCGATCGTATTTGACAAAAAGGGCTACCGTTTTGTACGCAAGGATGTGGTAAAGCTGAAAATAGGCGAAATGCTGCAATTGACGGTGCGTACACAAGAGGAGCTGCTGCCTGAAGACTATGAACACCCGGTTATCAGGCTGATGGAAGGCGTGCTGTGATCTCTTTTCCTTTACCGCCACCCGTCAGGTCGTACCCGTCGGGTGCCACCCGACGGGTGGCTTAACCGGGTAATTCGTCCGAAAATCGAAGGGTAAGGGCGGGTGATCGAAGAAAGTTCCTGCACGGGGGGATGTTTTACATCTTTGTATCAGCAAACGAGCTGATCCGATATCCACCGAAAGCCGCCAGAAATCAGCAAGCCATCCAACGCCTGAAAAGCCACCCACCAATCCCGATCCTGTAGAAATCCTGGTCCCATTATCCTGAGAACCGACGATCCAATCCGAAACCAATAAATCCCATCCTGTAGAAAACGAGCCTTTATCAGCAGCTATCCACATCCATGAAACCAGCCCAGACCCCTCCTTTGAAAAAAACCAACGGAACCATTTAATGAGCAGATCGTCCAAAAGAAATTAGAACGGCTTCCACATTTTTGTGGAAGCCGTTTTTCTATTTGTTCGCCTTACGGCCATCAATCGGTGATGGTACCGCTTCGTGAATTCCAGTTTCCCTTCCTGTTGATGATGCGGGTGTTCTCTTCGGGGAAATACTTGCTGTATTTTTTGCTGATGGCGGCGGATTGCTCTTTACCGTCGATATAAAGAACGCCTTTGCGGCACTCGATCTCATAGTTGTCGGCGTCTTTGATAAGGCCGGCGGCCGTCAGTTCAGCGATCATGGTTTTATACCCTTCCATTTGCTTTTCGGCCCGGTCGAGGCTTTTGGCCGCGTCATCGAGACTTTTACGCAGGTGCACACGCTGGTCCGCCAACTGGCGGCGGGCATTGCGACCTTGTGCGGCGATATCGGCGGACTGGCTTTTCCATTGTTCCTTTAGTTGCCGGCGCAATTGTTCCATATCTGCTTTCAGGTCGTCGCGGTCAATGCGCGACATATTGTCCCGCGCCTGCACCATCGCATTGCGGGCCGCTTCCAGCTTATCGTCGAGGTTGAAATTCCTGAATTCCCGCTGAAGCTGCAGCTCCGCATTCTTCAGTTGCTTTTCCAGGTTATCGAACTTGAATTGCTCGGCGAGATGCTGTTTTTCGAGCTGCTCCATCTGGCGGTCTAAACCGGAAAGCGATTGTTGCAGGTCGATGTCGATCTTGTCGATGTTGATCCGGTCGAGCGCGCTTTCCATTTCCGCCTCTATGCGATCCCAGTTTTTTCCTTCCATATCGGTACGCAGTTTTTCTTTTGCCCGGCGGATCTCCCGTATATGATTATCGAGGCCTTTAGGCGGAACCGTATCAGCACCCGCGGGCTGCTCCTGGAAAAACTCGCTTAACAGGCTCGCGCCATGTGCAAAAGGCTCATGCCAGCTAATGGAAATAAGTGCCATTCCCAGAAGGGGCAGGCAGGCTAACAGCCTGCGATTGGTTTGGTTGATGAGGGCCATGGTTATAATATTTACGAATTATTTCGTAATAAATATACGATTGGTTTCGTAATTGAAAGAGGCCGCCGGATGTTTTTGGGAATTTTAACATCCGCTATACTGTCTTTGCTCAACCCTGCATCCTCTTTATCTCACCACCCATTTCATCATCTCCTTCCAGCTCGGTTTTTTCCCGTACATCAATATGCCGGTTCGATAGATCCGCGCGGCCAGCCAGGTAGTTCCCATAAAGCCCAGTATCAGCAGCGCAAAGCTCAGCAACAACTGCCAGCCGGGTACGCCGTAAGGCAGGCGGGCCATCATCACGATCGGCGAGG
>JBDHYM010000239.1:0-4105 GCA_039811405.1 Flavihumibacter sp.
TTCGACGACAGCGACAATGCCCGCCCCGGGTGGAAATTTGCCGAATACGAGAAGAAGGGCGTGCCCGTACGCATCGCCATCGGCCAGCGCGATATCGAAAACAATGTAGTGGAAGTGGCGCGCCGCGATACCAAGGAAAAGATGTCGGTATCGATGGACGGCCTGGCTTTTTATATCAGGACCCTGCTCGATGAAATCCAGCAGCATATGTACAACAAGGCACTCGAATACCGCGATGCACACATTACGCGCGTGGATACCTGGGCCGAATTTGAGGAGGTGCTCGACAACAAGGGCGGATTCGTCGCCGCCCATTGGGACGGTACCGTTGAAACGGAGGAAGCCATCAAGGAAAAGACAAAAGCCACCATTCGTTGTATTCCCCTGCAATCTATGGAAGCCCAGGGCGTTTGTGTATTAACGGGAAAGCCGAGCACCCAACGCGTGCTTTTTGCCCGTGCCTATTAACCCATGACGGAACCTACAGACAACCCGCTGCAGCAACTCGACATCGCGCCCTACGGCAAGGCCGCCCGCTGGGCGCGGTTCCTGGCGGTAGTGGGTGGCTTGTTTTCAGTATTGTTACTGGGCGTAGCTTTTTTGATAAGCCGCATGCTGCACAAACCCGCCGGCCTCGCGGCGCTGGACCCCGCCGTGGTAGCCGCCGCCCGCGTCAGCGTATGGGTATTGCCGTTAGTATCCGGGCTGGGCTTTTTCCCCTGTTTTTTCCTGTTCCGGTTTTCGCTGGCGGCGCAACGGGCGGTTGCGCATCGCGATGCGGCTGCACTTGTAAGGTCGTTCCGCCGCCTGTATTATTTCTTCCTTTATTTCGGCGTCATACTGGTAGCGGTGCTGACGATATATGCCATTCTGCTGGTAGCTGTCGGCTCGGCGGCGATGCTGGGCTGGGGCGAACAATAAGCGGGATTTGAATCTTCGGGCAGAATCGCTATTTTACCGGTCCATAAAACCTATATCATGGAGCAAAATTCCACGAACCTGTTCGATCTCCAGATCGACCCTGTCGCCCATAACCACCTGGCCGAAACCGCCAAATGGGCCAGGTTCCTGTCTATTATCGGCTTTATTTTTTGCGGACTGGCGGTTGTTGGCGGCCTGGCCATGGCCACCGTTCTTGGATCGATGATGCCAGGCGGCGCCGGCGCAATGGGAACGGGCGTTTTATCGGTCGTTTACATTGCCCTGGCGGCGCTTTATTTTTTCCCCTGCTTATATCTGTATCGCTTTGCGACGGCCATGCGAACGGCGCTGGCGGTGAGCGATAACCTGAAGCTGCAGGAAGCATTCCAGAATATAAAGTCCTGCTTCAAATTCATGGGCATACTTACCATCGTTATTCTCGCTTTCTACGGCCTGGCGATTGTGGGTGGTATAATGGCGTCGATGTTCGGCCGCTGACAGCGCGTCGCGGCCAGCGCGATTACCGGCTTGACAACTGGTTGTAGTCTTTCAGCAGGGTTTCGAGAAAATCGATCTCGTCCATATCTGTCTGTACCTGCAGCGCCGTTTTGATTTTTTCGGTTACCCGTAACAGGTAGTCGCTGTTGCGGCGCACCGCAGACGAGAGCAGCAATTGCTTGATGGTATTGATGTCGCGGTCGCTGAGACGCATTACCTGGGGAAATCTGGCTGAATAGCCCGCATCCAGTTCCATAAAAGCAGTATCGTTCCAGGTGCTGGTGGCGCGCTTGTCGATTACCAGGGTGCCCGCCAGCAGGTCGCCGATGCGCTGCGATTTTCCCGAATACAGGTAGCAGGCAATGCCGCCAAAGCAAAAAACAAGGGCGAGCGCCGGCCAACCGCCGCTGGTTACCGCCGCCAGCAGCCACCAGGGCATATCGATGGGGCGGAAAATCCAGCGCAGCAGGTACTGGCTGAAGGAGGGTTGTCCGCCGTCGGCCGAGGTAACCCCGATCTTCATGATCATCTTCCCCGGTGTTTGCCCGTTGCACCAGGTCTCCAGCACCAGGTTGTAAAAAAGCACCGGCAGCATGACCAGTATGCCTACCCACGACATAAAGCCGTCGGGCAGGCCCTTCAGGGCCAGTTTATAGACCATCAACAGGTAAAAGAACTGGATCGCCAGGTCGATACACCAGGCCAGTATGCGCTGGTGAAAGGCGGCGGTTTTGAAGTCTATTTCAATATTGAAGCCGGTATTGAGGCGAACGATGGCCATGGAATTTTACAAAGCTGATTTAATAAATTTAAATTTACCGCTTATATTGGATGGATATGCGGGAAGGGAAGTTTCTCCAGAAAAATATGGAAAAATGGAAGCAGGTCGAAAATGCTTCCGGCATGGAGCCCGACGAGATGGCCAGGCAGTTCACCGAACTGGTGAACGACCTCGGGTATGCGAAAACTTTCTACCCGCAAAGCCGGGTGACCGATTACCTGAACCACCTTGCTGCCCGCATTTATCTCGACATCTACCGCAACAAAAAAGAGGAACGCTCAAGGGTTAGACGGTTTGTAAAAACAGAGCTGCCCCTGGTGCTGTATAAACACCGGCGCGCATTGTTATACTCCTTCCTGCTTTTTCTGGGTTTTTCGCTGATAGCGGCTTTCTCTGCCGCGCACGATGAGCAGTTTGTACGAGGTGTACTGGGTGATGGCTATGTCGACATGACCGAGCAGAATATCGCGAACGGCGATCCCTTTGGCGTATACAAAGACGGCGATGCCATGGGGATGTTTTCCGCCATTGCCTATAACAACATCCGGGTGGCCTTCCTGATGTTCATTTCGGGCTTCTTTGCCGGTGCCGGCACGCTGTATATGCTTTTCAAAAATGGTTTTATGCTGGGCGCCTTCCAGTACTATTTCTTTGCCAGGGGGCTGGGCTGGCCATCGGTGCTCGTGATATGGATACACGGCACGCTCGAGATTTCAGCGATCGTCATTGCGGGCGGCGCGGGTTTCGTAATTGGACGCAGCATACTTTTCCCCGGCACTTTTTCGCGTATGAAAGCACTGAAGGAAGGCGCGCGCGACGGCGTTAAGATCGTTTTCGGCCTCGTACCTGTTTTTCTCGCTGCGGCCCTGCTCGAAGGCTTTATTACCCGGTATACCGATATGCCCGTCTGGCTGAGCATTTTCATACTCGGCGCTTCACTGCTTTTTATCGGCTGGTATTTTGTGTGGTATCCCGCACGGGTGTACGCTAAACAAAGCAGCCGATGAAAAGAATATTTTTTTTTGTATGGCTGCTGCTTGCCTCAGGCCTGGCCTTTTCGCAAACCAGTCGTGAAGTGCCGCAACCGGTGGTCGATTCATTGCAGTCGCTCAAGGTATTCGCCTATGCCAATGATCCCGCTTACTGGGTTATCGAAGAACCTCAACCTTCGGCCTGGGCTGCGCTGCTGAGCCGGCTTTTTGCCGTGGCCTGGTTTCGCCGGTTGCTGATCATTGCCCTGGCCGGAGCGCTGCTGTTTCTGTTTGTGCGCATGATTTTGCAGAACAAGCTGGCCATATTCACCCGCCGCGGCCGCACGCTGAAACCGGCAACGGAAGAAAACCAGGAAACAGCCGGTTACCATACATTCATTACTGATGCCGAACGGCAGGCCGATTTCAGGTCGGCCGTTCGTTACCAGTTCCTGTTCACGTTAGACCTGCTTAAAAAAGGGGACTGGATTCAATGGCGAACCGACGGCACCAACCGCGAATACCTGAACCAGCTTAAGAAACAAAAATGGCAGCCGGAATTTTTGCAGCTTACCCGGCTCTTTGAAAAAGTATGGTATGGCGGTATGCCGGTGGCGGGCGATCAATACGACCGGTTTCGGCAACAGTTCACCGACTTTAATAAAAGGCTGTCTTGAAAAAGCTGGCTACCATATCGGCTTTGCTGTTAGTTGTTCTTGTGGCGGCGTTGAGCGGCTGCAAAAAAACGCTTAACCGCAATATCACCCTGAACAAGTCGGATAAAAACCCGTATGGCGCGTGGTATGCGCGCACGCAGCTCGACTGGTTGTTTCCCCAGGCCCCGGTGTTTGATAATGCCGAGAGCCCGGCAAAGATCAGCAATGGCAACTGGCCCCAGCTCAGCCTGCTTACCGACGGCTTTGTAAGCGATTCC
>JBDHYM010000240.1:0-4102 GCA_039811405.1 Flavihumibacter sp.
CACTATAAACTGACAGAAAAAGGACTATCGTTTATACTTGCCTGTACTTCATTGCGGCGCCTCGAATTATCGAATTGCGGGATGGACGACGTGATGCTGCAAAAGCTGGCGAACCTGAGTAACCTGCAGACGGTCAACCTGACGGGTAACCCGGTGTCGCTGGCCGGTATGCAGCAACTGCTGCCGTTGAAGGAACTGCAACAAGTGTATTTGTACCAGACAAAACTGACCGGCGCCGAGATAAACCACCTGCAGCAACAGTGGCCTGCGGTAAAGATCGACAGTGGTGGTTACCGGTTACCGATGCTGCCCGGTGATACCAGTGAGGTAAAGGTTAACTAGTCGTATCTTTATTGCTTCAACAAATCGAAAAATTGGCGCCTGGTCTTTCTCATCCGTTTATTCATCCCACTGCCGTGGTCGACGAGCCGGTTCATCTGGCCGATGGCGTCAAGGTCTGGCATTTCTGCCATATAATGGCGGGCGCCTCGGTCGGAGCAGGTACGCAATTGGGGCAGAATGTTTTCGTGGGTCGTGGCGTTCGCATCGGCGCGGGCTGCAAGGTGCAGAACAATGTATCGGTATATGAGGGCGTGGAACTGGCCGACAAAGTATTTGTAGGGCCGTCGGTGGTGTTCACCAATGTACAGCGTCCCCGTGCTTTTATTGAACAGAAGGAGTCATTCCTGCCTACCTATATAGCCGAAGGAGTAACCATCGGCGCCAATGCCACTATTGTTTGCGGCGTGCATATCGGGGCTTATGCGTTCATTGCCGCGGGTTCGGTGGTAACACAGGATGTGCCCGCTTTTGCCAAGGTGATGGGGGTTCCGGGGCGGGTGGTAGGAAAGGTGGATGAAGCGGGAAAAGATACAGACTAATCACACCCTGATATAGACTTTGCGCTTATCCAGCCACCAGGCCATGGCCCAGAATACGGTAATAAAGATCACCGCGTACAGCAGGGAGCCGTTTTCGGGTTTGCTGCTTACCGGCGCGCATACATGCTGGTAAAACCAGCCCAGCGGAGAGGTGAACTTTTCCTTCCCGTCATCGCCCATACCGTTGGAGATTCGGATCAGCGCCAGCGATTTCGGCACCAGGGCGCTCATCACGAAAATAAAGAGCGGATTTTTCCCGAACACATCGAAGAAGCGGCTCCACGCGCCTTTCCAGCTCCTGAACTCGATGAGCTGAATGAAAGCGGCAAGTATCATGATGGCGAGACCCGAGGTATAGAGCACGTAAGAACTGGTCCATATCTTTTTATTGATGGGAAATTCGAGTCCCCAGGCCATGCCAGCCAGCCAGAGCACCATACCCGATACAAAGAGATTGGCCACCATCGATTCGGTTTTTCCCTGGAGCCGGATATATTGCCCCGCGAGAAACCCGAAGATGACCTGCGCAATCGCCGGCAGGGTACTGGCGATCCCTTCGGGGTCGAAAGCCACGCCTTCGCCGTGGTACAGGTGTTTATCGCCGAGCAGTGCACGGTCGAGATGCGTTCCCCAGAAGCCTTCGAGCGAATAGGGATCGATGCTGCCGTCGGGCGCGGTATATCCGCCAAAGCGGGTGATGACCCAGTAGGCGAGCAGCAGCACCATCGCGAAATAGGCGGCTCCGCGGGCTTTGAAAAAATAGAGCGCCAGCGCTGCCAGGGTATACGCGATACCGATGCGTTGCAGCACGCCGAAAATGCGGAGGTTTTCGAACGGTTTGAAGATCAGCTCGCTATCGTGCCACTGAACGAAAGGGTACCAGTTCAGCAGCAGGCCGATCCCAAAGATCAGGATACCGCGTTTCACGATCTTTCCCACGGCCTTCCCGGCAGGCATGGCTTCCATTTTCGGCATCACGAAGCTGAGTGCATTGCCGACGGCAAACAGGAAAAAAGGAAATACCAGGTCGGTGGGCGTGCATCCGTGCCAGGGCGCATGCTTCAGCGGCGGATAGATATATGACCAGGAGCCCGGGTTATTGACCAGGATCATGAGACAAACGGTGGCGCCGCGAAAAACATCGAGGGAATAGAAACGTTGCTGCAAGGGAAGAGATTTGTGGGGGAAATTAGGGATTTTCTATTTCTATCGTGACTATCCATAGCAATTCTGAAGTTGAAGCCATTGCTTGTAAACAGCTTGGAATCGGTACCTCCCAGCTTATTTCACGGCATACTAACGTTGATTCCTTTCCTGAAGGGGATTCTGACTTTCCTCAACGATATTCGGTTTGCAGCGTAAATTGCTTCGGTTGAGATTTTTAATGGACGATTAGAAATTTTATAATGACTTCTATGAAATTGTTTTTGATTCTTCTGCCGTTTTTACCGGTTTTCGCCAAGGCGCAAAATGCCGACTGGCGTGAGATACAGGGCAAAATTGATGAGGCCATAAAGAATGGAGGATCTGTACAACTGACGCCAAACCGTATTTATACCATTGATAAGCCCCTTATTGCGGCTGAATGGAATGGCAGCGAATACCAGCAGGTGTATTTCAGAATGGAGGGGAACGGGTCAATGTGGGACAACGGAAAGTCGACCACTATAGTGGCCACCTTTAAAGATGCACCGATCTTTTCCATTCAAAAAGGAAAGGGCTGTGTTATAAAGGGCATAACCTTCAAGGGCGTTTACCGGGCACCCGATGGGCTACCTCATGGAAAACCCTTTGAGGCCTATGGCGATCCCACATGCAGAGACAGCCGTTATTCACCTTATGCGGCTGTATGTATCGACCCTTTTAGCGGGCAGCTTCCTCCCGATGGAGGGTATCCTTCTTTAAAAGGATGGTATCGCGGCTCCCAAACCCGGGGAGGATCGACCGGATTAAGGTTTGAAGATTGTACTTTTTCGAATACGACGATTGGGTTTATTACTTCGCCAAACGGTTATACGCAAAACGCGGAGATCATTACTCTTCAGAATATACGGATTGGTGAGTGCAAAGCAGGCATTGTCGGTTGCCAGGCACAGGAAAAAATGAATAGGGTATTGAATATTGGCGCCTGGGAAAAGTGCCATACTTTGTTCGTGTGGAACAAGTATGGTGCTCAGGAATCGGGAAACTGGATTGTGGACGGCGTTAATATTGCCGGAAGTGTCGCCAATATCTTGCATCGTATCTCTCATGGCTGGTTTCCTTTATACATGAGTAATGTTTTTGCTGAGCGGGTTGCTTCAATAGGCATTTGGGAAAGCCTTGTGGGTGATCAGTTAAAAAATGCCAGCATAAATCTCTACCTGCCCGACCAGCAATTTGGCCTTGCCGATTTTGCGTTGTCAGGCGGAGGAGGCGTGGAAATCATCGCATCGATGATTCGGTATTACGGGCATGACGATTGGCCTGTCCTGGTGCCCGGCTCCTATAAGGGAGTGGAAGAACCCAGGTTCACCACCGGTAACGGTTTAAAGTCTCTTCAAAACTTTAATATGTTCCGTGAACAGCAGTTGGTGGTGAAAGAAGGAAGAATGGCGGTTAGGGGTAATGACCCGGGAATGAAACCTGGTCAAATGGTTACGTTCTTCCACTACGCAAATTGGGATTATTTAGGCCAGGGAATTGTGTCGGAGGTTGGTAAGGGTGTTTTTTACGTTACGTCTTTATCGCCTGCAGTCAGGAACGGAGGTCGGTTTGGAGTGGGTCGAAAAAAAGCCAATGACCAATGAGTGTTATGTATCGGGCATAACCGCTAGTCGACTGCCATACTTTTCTAAAACCGGTTAATTAATTGGGATTATGCGATCCGGAATGGTATTTGGCAGGCTTTTTTATGGATTATTTGTGACTGGCAATCGAAAGAAATATTTTGATAATCAATAAAAAAGAGATTAATATGGCTGCTTTTTTAAATGCTAATTGCCATATATTTGCGGTTGAACGGTTGGGTGCTGGATGTATTACTTCCGGAAAATGAATGCGAATACCCGTGAGAAAAATTCGTAATGAGCCAGCAGTAAAAATGGTTCAACATAAATAAAAAAGCGTCGAAGGCATTGGCGGGCGGTCTGCCCTCTTTGCCTTCGACGCTTTTTGGTACCCAAAACCGCAGATTTAATTGCCAGTCATTCAAAATCATGCAAGGCACGATTTTGGGCTTT
>JBDHYM010000241.1:0-4099 GCA_039811405.1 Flavihumibacter sp.
TACCTGAACGATGGTGTTTGCAACGGCGTGCGCATATTACCCGAAGGCTGGGTCGGCCAAACAGTTACGCCTGTTCCCGTTGCGCCGATGCATGAATACGGTTACCAGTTCTGGCTGAATGCGGGCGGACGATTTCCTGCGCTGCCATCCGATATGTATTATGCAGACGGGTATGAAGGGCAGTACGTGGTGATCATTCCTTCGAGGAGCCTGGTACTGGTGCGCCTGGGACAAACCGCCGGCGAAGGATTTGATTTTCCTGCTTTCGTAAAAAGCATGCTCGATGCCCTGCCTTCGCCTTAAAGGCGGTACAACTGGATGCAGACGGCATTGGGAACGGAAATGCGCTGGCCCGTTGCCGTTAGTAAGCCCGTATGCTGGTCGCGCCTGAACACTTCAATAAAATCGTCGTTCTGGCCGCCCGCGAGCAGCCAGTTGCCGTCGGGACTGATCACGAAATTACGCGGGTTTTTGGTAGCCAGCGCCTGGTTGTGGATACGGGTAAGGGCGCCGGTTTGATTGTCGACGCTAAAGATCGCAATATCGTTCGCTTCAAACCGGTTGGAAGCATACACAAACCGGCCATCGGGTGAAATATGGATGTCGGCGCTTCCCCGTCGGCCGGTATAACCATCGGCGTGCGCATCGACCCGGCCGGTGGACGACATGCTGCCTTTGTTATAATTCCATGAGCTGACATATCCCGACATTTCTTCCACCAGGTAAAACCATTTGCGGTTGGGATGGAAAACCAGGTGCCGCGGGCCGCTGCCGGGCACAGTTGTACCGAACTTCGGCGAAGCCGCCAGCAAAGGGTTGCTCTTCGCTGTTTCCTGGAATTTATATGCATATACTTTATCGAGGCCCAGGTCTGACACCAGCAGGTAATCCTCCTGCGGGTCGAATATGGTGCTGTGCACATGTGGCGTGGACTGCCTCGACGTATCAACGCCTTTGCCCGTATGCTGTATGGTTTGATAAACATCGGTGAGTCCGCCATCGGGCGCCAGCAGGTAAGTCGTCAGGTTGCCACCGGTATAGTTGGCCGATATTACCCATTTGTTTTTTCCCGAAACGGTTACATAACAAGGCGCATCGCCCAAGGCCGGTTTCTGGTTGATAAACTGCAGCCGGCCCGACGCAGGGTCGATCGAAAAAGCGCTGATGGTAGCGTGGGCGCCTTCGTTTTCGTTGACGGCATACAGGTTTTTTCCGTTTTTGCTCACCGCTACATACGAAGGATTGGAAACGCCCCTGGCTATATCGATCGGTTTTGCTTGCCCGGTGGCGGCATCGAATTCAAATACATAAATGCCTTCGCTGGCACCGGATGTATAGGTTCCCACGAACATCCGGTAGCGCTGGGCGCCGGCCTTTAGACCGGTGATAAGAAGCAGGGCTGACAAGAGTGTGATAAATCGCATGATGAGGTTTTAAGCAATCAGGTAAATCAGTAAACTAATGGCTAAAGCTAAAAAAAGGACGAGAAACCCCTGGTATTTATTCCAGAGGTATTCTTTTTTCTGCCTTCGCTCAAAACCGGCCAGCAAAGCCGGTGCCTGCGGATAGCCGGCTGACAGGAGGGTGAGCTTCGGCAAAACCTCGGCCAGCAGCGGGTAGGGCAGCAGCGCCGCGGTATGTATCGTTGACTTGAAAAACTGCTCTTTTTCGGTGGCCGTGGCGCCGCCATTCATGATCTGCAGATGACGGTCGTTCAGCAATTGCAGCAGGCGGTGCCTGAGCGCTTCCCGGTCCATCCGGAACAAGTCCATCTCATGCCATTCCCGGTCGAGCGCAGCCGCCTGCAGAACCAGGTCGCTCGCAACCAGCACAAAACGGGGATACTTTTCATCGGGGTGCAGGCGCTTTCTTTTTTCGTGGTATTCGCTGCGGGTAACAGGGTTCGATAAAACTGCGTAGGCTTCGCTGACCTCCTGGAAGTGATGCCTGGCAAAAGGATTTGCGTGGTTGCGGTCGGGGTGGTAGCGCATGGCCAGCTTCCGGTAAGCTTTTCTGATATCACCGGCCGATGCATCGGCCGGCAGCTCCAGTATTTCGTAATAATCCTTTAGCGTCATCGGTATTTTACGAAGATAACAAACCGCTATTTTTGCCGGCTAAAACAAGAAAGCCGGTTTAAAAACGTTGTTATGGCTACTATCATGTCCAATCATCCGCTATGAAAATACCTGTATCGTCTGCTCTCGTGCTGGCCCTGGCGGCCGGCGTTCTTGTTGAATCGTGCGATTTTAACCGTACAGCCGGTAAGCCCAATGCCGTTTCGCTGGCGCCGATGCCCGAAGAAGTGGAAACGGCTGACGGGGCCGAAACACCTGCACCTGCTGCTTCCGCGAAGCCCGTTACACCTTCCGCTCGTGTAACCGATGCCGCAGCCATTATGGCGCGTCCGCAGATACCCATCTTGTGTTACCACCAGATCCGCGACTACAAGCCCGGTGATTCAAAATCGGCAAAGGACTATATTGTGCCTACGGCCGATTTTAAAGCACAGATGAAGGGACTGGCAGACAGCGGCTATACCACCATTCTGCCCGAAGACCTGTATGATTACCTGACCGGCGATAGGCAACTGCCGGCAAAACCGGTGATGCTGACTTTTGACGATGGCTGCGATGAGCAGTTCGATATTGCCCACGATGTGCTTGATCCGCTGAAATTCAAAGGGGCCTATTTTATTATGACCGTTTCGGTGAACAGGCCCAATTACATGAAAGCCGAACAGATCAGGCAACTGGCCGATGAAGGCCATTCAGTGGGGCTGCATACCTGGGATCACCATAATGTGAAAAAATACCAGGGCGCCGACTGGGAAATGCAGATCACCAAACCCAAGGTGCAACTGGAAAAAATCGTGGGTCGCCCGGTGCAGTTCTTCGCATACCCATTCGGGTTATGGAATGCACCTGCCGTTCCCGAGCTGAGAAACCGCGGTTTGCTGGCGGCTTTTCAACTGTCGACCGCGCGCGATGCACAGGAACCGCTTTATACCATTCGCCGCATTATTGTTCCTGGTGGCTGGTCGGGCGCCCAACTGGTAAACCGCATGAAAGGCAGCTTCCATTAATTATTCTTCCGCGTAAGCGCTTACCGGTTCGCAGGTGCATACCAGGTTCCGGTCACCATAGGTATTGTTGATACGGCTTACGGCCGGCCAGAATTTATTGATCCTGATGTAATCGAGCGGGAACGCTGCCTGCTGGCGGCTGTATCCGTGCGTCCACGCATCGGCCGTTACCACAGCCTGGGTATGGGGCGCATGCTTGAGCGGGTTATCGGCTTTATCGGCCGTTCCTTTCTCGATGGCGGCGATCTCTTCGCGAATGGCGAGCAGGGCGTCGCAGAAACGATCCAGTTCGGCCTTGTCTTCGCTTTCGGTCGGCTCAATCATAATGGTGCCCGGTACGGGAAAGCTCATGGTAGGCGCGTGGAACCCGTAATCCATCAGCCGTTTGGCTACATCTTCCGCTTCAATGCCGGCGCTTGCCTTAAAGGGGCGCAGGTCAACAATGAACTCATGCGCGCAGGTGCCGTGGGTGCCGGTATATAAAATCGGGTAGGCGCCATCAAGCCTTGCCTTCATATAGTTGGCATTGAGGATGGCGTAGATCGAAGCCAGTTTCAACCCTTCACCGCCCAGCATGCGGCAATATGCGTAGCTGATGAGCAGGATGGCGGCCGATCCAAAGGGTGCTGCCGATACCGCACCGCTGTGCTTTTGCCCGTGGCCGGTGAACCAATGACCCGGCAAATGTTTCTCGAGGTGTTCTTTGACGCAGATGGGGCCTACGCCGGGCCCGCCGCCGCCATGCGGGATCGCGAATGTTTTGTGGAGGTTGAGGTGGCATACATCGGCGCCGATATGCCCTGGTGAAGTAAGTCCCACCTGGGCGTTCATGTTGGCGCCGTCCATATATACCTGTCCGCCGTGTTCATGCACCACGGCGCAGATCTCTTTTACACTTTCTTCAAATATGCCGTATGTGCTGGGGTAGGTGATCATGGTGCCGGCGAGGTGGGCGCTGTGCTGTGCGGCTTTCGCTTTAAAATCGGCCACATCGATGCAGCCGTTTTCGAGCGC
>JBDHYM010000242.1:0-4082 GCA_039811405.1 Flavihumibacter sp.
TGATCGACCATTTTTTGCATATAGATCGATGCGGAGAGCCCCAGCAAGGTATAGATCAGCGCACCGGCCAGCATTTCGAGAACGGTGCTTTTGTGCGGGGCTACCAGTAACAGAAATCTTTTGAAATGGGGTACTCTCTCATTGGCCGGCCGGAAGTTTTCTGCCGGTGCCAGGAGTATCAGCACGCCCGTCCAGTGCCCGATAAAGGTACTGACCGGTTCTTTCCGGATTCGTCCTTCGGCAGGGTCCATCATGCGGATATGCCTGCCTGTTACCTTGTCGATAACTACAAAGTGATGAAGCCCGTTTTTCAGCACCACATGCGCCACGGCCGGCAGTGGAATTTTCGCTAACGAGTCGGCCTGCCCTTTGGCAGCCCGGGCCTGGAATCCCAGTTTTTCGGCTGCTTCCAGCAATCCCAGCACGGTGGTGCCGCGATGATCGGTTCCGGCGTATTGCCTGATACGGCTTACAGGCAATTGCAGCCGGTAATGGGCGGCCACACTGGCAAGGCAGGCGGCGCCACAATCGGTGATGTCCCGCTGCCGTATATTAGCCACGCGTCTCATGAGGGTCATTTTGTGCCGGTCGCCGCGGATTGAGCCAGTCATCGAGCTTATCGAACAACAATTGCCAGCAGCTTCTGCGGGCAATAAAGAAGCTGGCCTGGAAATTCAGGCCCTTTCTCAACCTGCCTGTATAGCCGTTTTTGAGGTGCACGACCGTGCTGTCGAAACTACAGCGCAATTTGATAACGGGGGTATTGTTAAGCAGGCTGAGGTCTTTGTCGATGCTCAGCACCTTGCCGGTCATTTCACCGAAATAATTATAGTTGAATGCTTCCAGTTGGTACCTGACCGGCTGCCCCTGGTACAACAGTCCAACGTCCCGGCTCTTTACATAACATTCCCCTATCAGCCCGTTTTCGGGCGAAACGGTGCAGATCAGCTGGCCGGCTTGCAGGTAGCTGCCGGTATAAAGGTCGTTCACCCCCTGGATAACACCACTGGTGGCAGCGCGGATGGTCAGCAGCGATGCATCTGCCAGTACCTGCTTTCGCTGACTCTCCAACTGGCTTACTGCAAGCTGGTATTTAGCCAGGTCTTGTTGCCAGGCCACCTGCTGTTCGCGCAGGAACGACTGGTAACCGTCGGTTGCCTGCCGGTGCCGGTGACCGGCGTCATAAAATTCTTTGGGTGAAATGATCTTTTCTTCCGCCAGCTTCGTATCAAGCTGTAATTCGAGCGCCAGCTTATCCAGCAGCCCCCGTTTTTCTTTTTGAATAGAAAGATGGCGGCCCAACTGGTCGCTGTACACGTTGGAACGAAGGGAGGCAGCCGACGCTTCTTTGCCTGTCAGCAACCGCAGATCGTGCAGGTAGCGACGGTATTCTTCCAGCTCGCTGTCCAGCGCCTTCAACCTGCCTGCGTGCTGCAGGTCTTTGATCTTCACAATGGTTTGCCCCTCGTGAATGACATCCCCTTCTTTCACGAGAAGACTGTCGATGATGCCGCCCGCGATGGCCCGTATCTCGGCCCGTTCGGTCGATGGGCGGATGACGCCATCGGCCCTGGTAAAAATATCCGTGTACAAAAAGCGTGAGGCGATCAGCGCTGCCGCCACTGCGATAATCACCGCAAGATATATGACATGATAGCTTGTTCTTAACCGGTGCAGGTAACAGATGGGGGCATCTGCCAGTTGCTGGAAAGGCGTGTTCATTGACATGGCTTTATTCAATGAATCAAAGTACGTGCGGACCGTTCAGTGAAAAAACCGTTCTTTCACCCATTTCATCAGGGGGTGGCAGGTGCCAGCAGTGTAAAAGGCAGGCAGGCTTTTTCTTCCCCGTTTATGATAAGGCCGATCCTGTGACTGCCGGGATAGTACGTTCGGGTGGTGATGATCTTGAAAGCATGGGCTTTATGATAAGCGATGCTCGAGTGGCCGGCCATTTCCCGTTCGCTGATCTTGAATACCTTCCTGTAATGGGTGCCGTTTTTCAGCCGGAACCAGATCGCATATTCAAGCCGCAGCAATTGTTTGCTCCGGGTGTTGTTGGCAACCGTGAAATCGAGCTGCAGGGAATCGCCCACTTTTATCTTTTGACGTTTCAGGCGAACCGCCGTTACCGAAAAATGCTGCGCGCGGAGCTTGTATAAAGAAAGTATTTCCTGGTGCCCCTGCTTCAGCAGGCTCCGGCAGCCATGTTTTATAATGGCGTTGGTAGCGGCGTTCTTCCCATTCCATTTACGGGCAAGGGCAATGACGACGGCGGGATTGTCTTTGGCGATGTCGTTTAAATGATTGGCCACGCTGCGCCGTACATAGGGCGAAGGATCGGCTTTCAGCGTTTCGAGTATCGGCAGGGCGGGGCCGGGGTCTTTTTTGAGTGCGGGCAATGCCATGGCCCAGGGCAACCGCGGACGTGCGCCTTCTGAAGCCAGCCTGCGCACATGCTGGTTGGGATGATGCGCCCATTGCTGCATTTGCGGCAGTATTTTTTCGGGGTAACGATGAATAAAGGGGCGTACCGCGAATTCGCAACTGCTGAAAGGCGTAATGATCTCGAATGCCCGGATAGCGGCATCGGGCGCATCAAGGCCATATTCTTCCACGTAGTGCGGCAGGAACATGAACTCCAGCGCAGCACCGAAAAAAGAAGCCTGCTGCAGGGCCGTCACCAGCTCTTCGAGCACAATGGCAGCCGCGGTAAAATCGTCGGGCATGAACCGGTGCAGCACCCGGGCGCTGTGTTTCATACGGTCTTTCAATTCCATGGCGGGCCAGTCTTTCACGAAGATCATCCGCTGAAAGCGGTTGCTGTCGAAGCCGGTGATGGTGCCGGCGGCCACGGCGCTGAAGCGCCGGTAAAAGGCGGGAGAATACAGTTCCTTTAATAGCATGGGTCAAAGCTAGCGTTGCGTGCTGACAACCTTATGTCAGGAGCTTTCGTCGTTGCGCCAGCGCCGGCCGGCTTTGATGCCGGCCTGGCGTTTCTTTGCATCCAGTCTTTTTTCATGGGCGGCTTTACCGGGCCGGGTGGCGATCCTTGCTTTTCTGGGTTGCAGCGCCTGGTGCACGAGCGCATTCATTTTACGGATCACGAGGGTCTTGTTGCCGAGCTGGGTCCGGTCGGTTTGCGATTTCACCAGCAGCTCGCCTTCGGCGTTGATGCGGTTGGCGAGGGCTATAAGCAGGCGGCTGACCTGCGCCGCATCGAACAGCCGGGTATTTGCCACCAGCCAGCGGCCTTCGACCATGGTCTCGACCTTGTTTACGTTTTGTCCGCCGCTGCCGCCGCTGCGCGCTGTGCGGAAAACGATCTCTGCCGTGATATCGGGAAGGCTCATGGTCAGGTGCGGTTATAGTTTCAGGAATATACCGGTGGCCACGGCGATGCTGATACTGAGCAGGGTGCCTACTACCAGGTATTCGGTCTTGATCTCCTGGCGGTCTTTTTCGTTGAAGCGGATAATGCCCTTGGCGGCCACCAGCAGCCCGATGGCGGAGAATTGTCCCTGGAGAACGAAAATGAGAATGATGCAGCGTTCGGCAAAGCCGATCCATTTGCCGGCATTGGCCAGGCTTTCGGTTTCGCTGACCGAGCTGGCGATTTTATCGCGCCACTGTCGGGTAAGCTGGCCGATAAGGATACCCGTGGGACTGGTCAGGAAAACGAAGGCCGTGAGTGTTTTCCAGAAGGCCGGGGTTTGCCCGAGATAATCGTGTACCTGTTCGATCAGTTGCCGGTCGCCGTACAGCCACCACCAGCAGCCGGCGATCACTACCAGGTGCATGCACTGGTCGAGCAGGAAATAAATTGTTTTTTGCGGCAGGTAAGATTTGATGCCGTCGATCAGGGTGTGGGTTACCATAATAAAGGCAGCAAGGGGCCAGTGCTGAAAGCCCATGGCGAGAAAGGCGAGTGCGCCTGTTACCAGCCCGTGGAGATACAGGCCCTTCGACGCAAAATGTTTTTCTGTGCGGTTGTCGACCCATGATTTGGGTTGCAGCAGGAAGTCGCTCGTCAGGTGGGCGAGCACCAGTTTGGTGAGCCAGATCGAACCGCTTATCATGTG
>JBDHYM010000243.1:0-4044 GCA_039811405.1 Flavihumibacter sp.
TATTGTCGGCACAGGTTGCTCCAACGGCACCGGCGCCTACCACAGTAACTTTCATGAAAGGGAGATTTTAGATGAGTAACAAATATAAAATAGTTTATGGTTTATGGTCTGTGGTTTATGGTTGGTTTGAGGTTATAAGTTAGCCAGCCATCAAACCTGCAACCTCAAACCAACCATAAACCACAGACCATAAACTACAAACTATTTTTTAAACGCCGCCAGCACCTTCGCCACCTCTGTGGTTCCTTCAAAGCTGGTAAGCAGGTTGCCGTTCTTGTCGTAGAGCGCCAGGAAAGGCAGGTTGGCTATTTTATAATAAGGGGGCAGGAAGAACTTTTCGTCACGACCGATATAGAGGTTCTTCCAGGACGACATTTTGTACTTATCGTAAAATGCTTTCAACTCCTCCATGGGCTGGTAAGTAGCCAGCACCAGGTTGTACCGGTCGAACGAAGAGAGCTTTTCCTGTAGCCAATCCATTTGCTGCTGACAATGGTGGCAATCGGGGCTGAAAAAGATAATAAGCGTTCCGCTGCGTTTGGCGAGCGATTCGCGGTTGATCTTATGATTATCGAGTCCCATCAACTCAAACGGCGGAACTGTTGGAAAACGCCGGAAGGGTGGGGGCGTACTGTCGGTTTTCTGGGCGGTTGCCGGCGCCGCGGCAAATACAAAACTGCCTGCTATTGCGAAGCAGGCCAGCAGATGGCGGATAGATTTCATGGCTTAAAATTAAGCCGCCACGCAGGTAAAACACAGATTTATGGTCTTTTAACAAAAAAGATTTGGAATATCTACGAGTTGCTCGTAGATTTACGAAAAATTCGTAGATATGGAAAAGCTCAGCATCGCCGAAGAGCAGGCTTTACAAGCCCTCTGGGAATTGAAGGAGGCCAATATTAAATCGATACTGGAGCAGTTGCAAGCGCCGGTTCCTCCATACACCACCCTGGCATCGACCGTAAAGAACCTGGAGAAAAAGGGTTATATCAGCAGCCGGCTGGTGGGCAACATGTACCTGTACCGGCCATCTGTAACCGAAGATGAATATAAAAAACGCTTCATGGGACAGTTCATCAAAACCTATTTCGATAACTCGTACAAAGACCTGGTGAACTTTTTTGTGCACGAGAAGAACCTCAGCAAAGACGAGTTGGAAGAGATCATTCGCCTGATCGAAAAGAAATAACCGAAAACGCCTGTTATGTCTGTCCTCCTACCATATATGATCAAGGTCAGCATTGGCCTGGCTGCGGTTTACCTGTTTTACCAGGTATTTCTGCGCCGCCTCACGTTTCACCAGTGGAACCGCTGGTACCTGCTGCTGTATGCTTTGCTCAGCCTGTTCCTGCCCCTGATGAACATCTACTGGTGGATGGATTCCCCGCAGGAGAGCAATGCTCTTATACGGTATGTACCCAGCATTGGGCTGTCTGCCGAAACCGGCGCAGCGGGTATGTCTGCAAAAGACCTGCTGGCAGGGCTGGCCCTGGCAGGAATGGCGCTGATGCTGGGCAGGCTGGCAATGCAATACCTGTCGTACCGGCGCCTGCGTACAACCGCCAGGCTGCTGGTAAAAGAAGACGTGAAGCTGTACCAGGTGGAACAGCGCATCATTCCCTTTTCTTTCGGTAATGCCGTGTACATCAACCCGGCCATTCACGATCCCGAAGAGCTGAAAGAGATCATCCGTCATGAAATGGTGCATGTACGGCAGAAGCATACCGTAGATATGGTATTTGCGGAGCTGCTGGTTGCTTTTAACTGGTACAATCCTTTTGCCTGGCTGATCCGCCACGCCATCAGGCAAAACCTTGAATTCGTTGCTGATAAAGCCGTGCTGTCGCATGGCGTCGACCGGAAGACGTATCAATACCTCCTGCTGAAAGTTATTGGCCAAAAACAGTTCAGCCTGGGAACCCATCTCAATTTTTCCGCACTTAAAAACAGAATTAACATGATGAACCGTTTACAATCGGCGAAGCTGCACCTGCTGAAGTTCAGTTTTGCCATCCCCCTGCTGGCCGTTTTACTGCTGGCTTTCCGCAAAGAGCAGATAGACACGCATAAAGAACAGGCAATAGCGCAGCAGGAACTGGCGATGCAGGCCGGGCAGGCTGCCGCTGTACCGGCGATCGAAGCCTCGCCGGCAGCAGAAGCGGCCTCGCGCCTGGTGGTCATGACCGACACCGTTCCTGCTCCCGCAGCCGCCCAGGCTGGGATTAACCGAAAAGGCTATATCATTTCCATTGCAGACAATGCCGGAGAGTGTATTGTGATCATCAAAAACAAAAAGCGCCAACTGGTAAAGGCGATTGAGCTGGCCGAATGGAACAAAGCCGAAGCTATGTATAGGACGCAGTATGGAGATATTCCGCCGCTGCCCCCGCCGCTCCCCGAGGCACTTGCAGCCCCCGCACCTGAGCTGTCTGTTGATGTAGCGCCTGACCCGGCGGCGCCTGCCGCGCCCGCTCCCCCTGCTGGTGCTGTGCCACCCGCCCCGCCCACTATTGTCGCCCCGCCGTCTCTACCGCCCTCGGTGGCTTATTCGGTAAAATGGATGCAGATCAACGACAGGCAGGTACGGCTGGAAACCAATAAAGGTAAAATAGAGCAGTACAACCTGAACATACCGGCCGAAAAAGCCGCCTTCGAAAAGAAATATCCCGGCACTTACAGCGAACTCCCTGCAGGGCCGAAGAAATCTTATCGCGTGGATGTCGAAACCGCCCCTGCACCCCGGCAATCATCTTCGGCAAATACAAAGCCCGAACAGGTTGACCTCGCGGTAGTGCCGCGGGATGAATTGACTTTTGTGCGCAACAACGATACCCTTCACTTTCAACCCTACGAACCATCGGTTGCGACTGTTGATCGCGTTCCGTCTTCGCAACCGGCACCCCTGCTGATAGTTGACGGCGAGGAAAAAAACATGGACGAGCTGAAAAAGATCGCCCCCGCAAACATCGAATCGGTAAACGTGCTGAAAGATAAACATGCCGTTGACAAATACGGCAATAAAGGGAAAAACGGGGTAATAGAAGTAAAGACAAAAAAATGAGCAGTGGTTTGAAGTTGGAGATCTGAAGCGGCTGCCACGTGCGGGCAAGCGCTGATGTAGGCCCTTACGGATACAGGATTTCCGGCTCACGCGGCGGCCGCAATGGAATACTGTTACCCGTCGGGTGCCACCCGACGGGTAACAGTATATTCAGGGAAGTCATACAGGTGCGCGCAGCGTGTTAAAAGGCATTGATAAGCTCACCTGGAGGCAGCTTGCTTATAAGGCAAGTTGCCTTTTGTTTTATTCAGATGAAAACCGTTGAGGTATTGGGCAGGCGCCTGCAGTAAGCCCTCCACCCGTCGGGTGCCACCCGACGGGTGGAGGGTAGACCATAAACCGCAAACTTTTCGTAGTTTCGCCCCCTTATTTACATTTTTTATGGCAAATACGTCAGATATCAGCCGTGGGCTTATTATCAAGCTCGATGGCAACTTGTATAAAATAGTAGAATTCGGCGAGAACAAAACGGCCCGGGCGGCCGCCAAAGTGTGGGCCAAGCTGAAAGGCGTCGACAATTCCCGCACCATTGAACAAACCTGGAACAGCGGCGATACCATTTATCCCGTGCGTGTGGAAAGAAAAGATTTCCAATACTTGTATAAAGATGATACGGGCTATAATTTCATGGACAACGAGACGTTCGAACAGATCGCCGTACAGGAGACCCTGATCGATGCCCCCCAGTTCCTGAAAGACGGCCAGGAAGTATCCGTGCTCATGAATACAGAAACCGAGTTGCCGATGAGCATCGAATTACCCGATAAGATCGTGCTGCTGGTTACCTACAGCGAGCCTGGTATGAGAGGCGATACCGCCACCCGTACCCTGAAGCCGGCCAAGGTCGAAACCGGCGCCCAGGTAATGGTGCCTTTGTTTGTAAACGAGGGAGAACTGATCCGTGTTAATACCAAGAGCGGCGAATACGTTGAGCGGGTGAAGGAATAAAGACGATCTTCCCTATCTTTAGTTACCCAAATCAT
>JBDHYM010000244.1:0-4013 GCA_039811405.1 Flavihumibacter sp.
GTGGTCGGAATGGATGACAGTGCGGCCCAGCCAGCAATCTTTTACATCCCCTTTGTTCGATAGCTGGAATATAGCCGAGAAGGTGAATTTGTCTTCGTGCGGGCGCAGGGAGCACAGCTCGTTCGAGATGCGCTCGGGCAGCATGGGATTAACACGGTCGGGCAGGTACACGGAGGTAGCGCGCTGGTAGGCTTCTTTGTCGAGCGCGGTACCGGGTTCCACATAATAGCTTACGTCGGCTATGTGCACGCCCACTTCAAAGCCACCCTTGATTTCCCGGAAAGAGAGTGCGTCGTCAAAATCCTTCGCATCGACCGGGTCGATGGTAACCGTCAGTATATTCCGGCAATCCCTTCTCCGGGTGATTTCGGCGCCTGGTAATACATCGGGAATGCGTGCCGTTTCTTCCAGCACATCGTCGGGAAAGCCAATACTGAACCCGCTTTCGAGAATGATCTCTTTCATTGCCAGGTCGTTTTCGGCAATGTTTTCGAGTATTTCCGTTACCACGCCGACAGGCTTTTTACCATTCTCCCATTCGGTCATCTTGACCATTACACGGGCGCCGTTCGGGGCATCAAGCGTATTGCTCAGCGGGATGTATATATCGGGCATCGGCTTGTCGCCCTCGGGTAAAAAGAAAGCGAAATTCTTGCTTACGTCGAGCTTGCCGACAAAGGAAGTCTGTTTTCTTTCCACCACACGATCCACCACCCCCTGCATCCGGCCGCGCATGCCCGCCGGTTTGGTAATACGAACCTCCACGGTATCGCCGTGCATCGCTGTATTGAAATCATTGGGACGGATCAGTACATCCTGCTCCAACTGGTCGATGATCACAAATCCCATTCCGCTGCGGGTAATGTCTAGTCTTCCCCTTAAGGTCTTCTGGCTACCCTGCTGCTTCGCTTTATTCTTCTTTTTCGCTTTTTTCTGCTGGCTCATCTGGCTAGATTAACATCCGGCTTATACGCTTCAATAAATGTACCGATTCTGCGGGTAAACCTCTCCCCGTCGCCAAATAAAAAGACCATTTCGATGGGAACCACGTAAAACGGCAACTGCCCCAGTTCCTGCCTGAACTTTACCAGCCTTACCGCATCTTTTTCGGTGGTGAGGATAATCTTGTTGGCGGCGGTCATCTGGTCGAACCGGCGCCTGATATCGGTCAGGTCGTCGATGCTGAAAATATGGTGATCGCCGTACACCAGTTGCTCATACGAACGGCAACGGTCGTTCAGCCAGCGTTTCAGCGGCCGGGGGTTGGCGATGCCCGTTACCAGCAGCACTTCAGGCTCACCGGTAAGACGATACGGCTCATGGCGCAGGATGTGATACATCTCACCATAATGGATAGCCGAAAAGAACAGCTCCTGCCCTTTCTTCAGGTTCAATTCGGTTTTGATCGAATCGGCTTCTCCCGTTTCAAGGGTAAGCGGACATTTGGTAACCACTACCAGGTCTGCATCGCGGGCCCGCCGTTTTTCATCGCGCAGGTCGCCGGTAGGCAGGTACCAGTCGCGCGTGTAAAGGTTATTGTAATCGGTGAGCAATATGTTCAATCCGGCGCGGATGCCGCGGTGCTGAAACGCATCGTCGAGTATGACCGCCCGGGTATCGCGGCGATCGTGCAGCAACTGCGGCAAGGCAGCCACGCGGTCTTCACCCACGGCAACGGCCGCTGCCGGGAATTTCAGGTGAAATTGCATGGGCTCGTCGCCGATATCGAGCGCATCGGTATGCTCGTTCGCCAATACATACCCCCGGGTGCGGCGCTTATAGCCGCGGCTCAGCGTGGCCAGGGAGTATCTTTTACCAAAATGCCGCAGCAGGTATTCGACCATGGGCGACTTGCCGGTACCACCGGCGGCGATATTACCGACGCAGATCATCGGCAGGGCAAATGCCGACGACGACAGCACATGGTGATCGTACAGCTTGTTGCGCACGAAGATCACCGCCAGGTAAACCAGTGAAAAGGGAAACAGAATGATCCGTATGGGCTTGAGCAATGGAAAATTAAAATTCATAGATCATCTCGGGCGTAATGCAGGCAGTTAAAGGTATATCATATTCGGCCAGTTCCGGCAGCGCCGGCTCGGGGGCAAACTGGCTGATGCCGAGAAAAACACAGTTATCCCGGCAGCCGGGTAAAAACCGGTCGTAAAAACCGCCGCCATAGCCAAGCCGGTTCCCGCGGCGGTCGAATGCCAGCAGCGGCACCAGCACCAGGTCAAGCCGGCAGGCAGCAACCAGCCGGCCGTCGGCCGGTTCGGCGATGCCCCATTTATTCAGGGCGAAACGGGTGTCGTCGTTTACCTCCCTGGCCTGCATCTGTCGCTGCGACAGGTCCGTTACGGGGTAACACAATACCAGCGCGGGGTTCCTGAACCGTAAAAAATCGGTCAGTAAAAAGCTATTGGGTTCGCCCTTGTCGGTCAGGGGCCAAAAGCTCAGCACATGATCCGCAGGATCGGGTAATGCAAACTGCTGAAACCGGATCAGCAGCAGGTCGTCGATCTTCGCGCGCTGGCTACCGGTCAGGCCTAACCGCTTTTGCATGTACTGTTGCCGGAGTTCCTGTTTGGTCATGGGCTGTCGTCAGCGGTTGATGAAAAAAGAAAAAAGCGTGGTGCCGTAATGGCGCGTTTGCACGAAAAGCGGAAAGCCTTCATAAGCATTACGCGGCGTATGCTCCAGCACAAACATGCCCCCCGGCGTAAGCAGCTCATGCCGGGCCACCAGCCGGGGAAGATCGTCTATATTCTCCAGCGCATACGGCGGACCGGCGAAAATAAAATCATAGCTGTCGCGGCATTCGGCCATGAAACGAAACACGTCAGACCTGACCACTTTCACCTGCTGCAGTCCGAACGACTGGGCCGTTTTCCGGATGAAGGCATACATGGCGGGATCTTTTTCCACCACGGTACAGTCGGAAGCGCCGCGCGAAGCAAGCTCATAACTGATACTGCCGGTACCTCCGAAAAGATCAAGGGTTTTGAGTCCATCAAAAACAAGGTTGTTCTGGAGAATATTGAACAAGCCTTCTTTGGCAATATCGGTGGTTGGACGGGTATAAGGCATCTGCGCCGGCGGGTTCACCCTTCTGCCGCCCAGGCGGCCGCTTATAATGCGCATGACGCCAGTTGAATGAGCGGGGTGAAATAATGCGCGGGCTCGTCGCCCAGTTTGTCTTCGGGCAGGAGAAGGCCGTTGGGCACGGGCGCCATGCGTATATCGGTTACATATTTGATCAGTTCGGCGTACAGCGATGAGTCGGTATTGATCCAGCCGTTAAAATACAACTGCACGGTAGCGGGATCGAGACCGGTTTGCTCCAGCGCCGACAGCAGGTAGTAGCTAATGTCTTCCGGTTGCTGGTATTCATATTGCTGCACCACCTGCCACTCTTTCTTGCGCAGGGCCAGGTAAATACGGTTTGTCTCAAACAAAAGGAACGCTTCGCCGTCGCTGTAGGCGGGAATCTTATCGAGCCATTCCAGCCAGAGGCTTAACAAGTGGCGATGCTGTGTCATTACATGGGCCCCGGCCAGGTGGTGGAATGCATCGGTCGATATGCGGTACACGGAATAGTCCTGCCGGCCGTGAATCTGCTCCGTCAGCATGGTGCCCCTGAAAAGATCGCCGAACTGCACATCGAGCAATTCCTGTCCATTATCGACATTGTACAATGCCGCGGGCACCAGCACCATTTGCTCGCAGTCGTGTATGATCACCAGCCGCGCCCATTGACGGGTGAAGGCGCGGTGCTCGTTCAGCCATTCCGCCAGGGCCGCCACCGAGCCGTTCTCGGTGCTTTCTTTATCGAACTCGATGCGCTGGAACAGCAGGGGTTGCCGGGCAGCGCTGGTCACCAGCACCTGCAACCCTTCCTTCGCCACCTGCAGGAAAAGGAGCTGGTCGGCGGGCGACTGGTAATCGCCCAGTTTCAAATCAAGTAGCTTGGTGTACAACATACGGGTGCGTGCAATATTACATTATTTTCGGCC
>JBDHYM010000245.1:0-3975 GCA_039811405.1 Flavihumibacter sp.
CTTCTGCAGATACAGGAAGAAATATCTCCTTTGCAGCAACAGATCACCCGGTTTGTAAAAGCCATGGCGATCGTGGGTCTGATCATCTTCCTGATGATCTGCGTGTACAGCTATATCCAGACGGGAAACCTGGTCGGCAGCCTGCTTGCCGGTTTGACCCTCGCTATGTCGGTTCTTCCCGAAGAAATTCCCGTGGCATTCACTACGTTTATGGCGCTGGGCGCCTGGAAGCTCATGCGCGAGGGCATTATCGTGAAACGTTCGGGAATAGTGGAAACCCTGGGCAGCACGACTGTGATATGCACAGATAAAACCGGTACCATTACCGAAAATGCCATGCAGCTTGCCATGCTGTACGACTACAGCACCGGCAAAACCTACGAAGAACCGGCCTTTGGCGACAAGCACCTGCGTGAGCTGATCGCATATGCGATGTGGAGCAGTGAGCCGGTACCGTTTGACCCGATGGAGAAAACACTGCATAACGTGTATGCACAAACGCAGCCGGATGCCCGTTCCGCTTTCCGGCTGTTCCATGAATACCCGCTTGAAGGCAAGCCCCCCATGATGACTCACCTGTTTGAGAATGCACAAGGAGACAGGATCATTGCCGCCAAGGGCGCCCCGGAAGCCATACTGGCGGTTTCTGCGCTAACCGGTGCCGAAAAAGAGCGGATAAGGGAGCAGGTGCGTTTGTTTGGTGAGCGGGGCTACCGGGTGCTGGGGGTAGCGAAAGCGCTGTTTGCCGGGAGCCGCTTTCCCGATCGGCAGCAGGATTTTAGTTTTTCGTTCCTGGGACTTACGGTATTTTATGATCCTCCTAAAAAAGGCATCGGGGAAGTATTTCAAAAAATATACAAGGCCGGTATCCAGGTAAAAGTGATTACGGGCGATAATGCCGATACTACCCGGGCCATTGCCGAACAGGCAGGGATCATCAGCCGGCGGCCGCCGGTAAACGGCAGCGACATTGTATCGCTGGATGAACAGGAACTGGTAACATTGGCGGGTGAAGCCACGTTGTTTACCCGCATGTTCCCCGATGCAAAGCTGGCCGTCGTGAACGCCCTCAAGCAAAAAGGCGAAGTAGTGGCAATGCTGGGCGATGGCGTAAACGATGCACCCGCCCTGAAAGCGGCTCATATCGGCGTGGCCATGGGCAATAAGGGAACGGAAATAGCCAAGGCGGCGGCATCGCTGGTGATCACCAACGACGACCTGGACAAATTAATTACAGGGATAGCAGCGGGACGACGCATCTATGCCAATATCAAAAAAGCCATTCAGTACATCATCTCCATTCACATACCCATCATTCTTACGGTGTCCCTGCCTTTGTTCCTGGGCTGGCGGTACCCCGCTATTTTTACGCCGGTACACGTTATCTTCCTGGAGTTGATCATGGGGCCTATCTGTTCCATCGTATATGAAAACGAGCCGATGGAGCCCAATACGATGGCGCGAAAGCCAAGAAAGATGACAGATACTTTTTTGAGCGGCCGTGAATTGTCTGTCAGTATTGTGCAGGGGCTGGCAATCACCGCCGGCGTTCTTTTTGTATATCAATGGACGGTGCTCCGGGGAGGCAGTGAAGAAAAGACGAGGGCCATGGTGTTCAGTACCCTGATCCTGTCGAATATTCTGCTGAGCTTTTCCAACCGGTCGTTTTATTACAGCTTTATAGAGAGCTTTAAAAACAGGAACCGGTTACTGGCGGGCATCACCCTGCTGACGGTTTGCCTGCTTTTTGCGCTGCTGTATATAACGCCGCTCACCGGCTTCTTCCGGGTAACGCCGCTCGGAACAGGCGAGCTGGGCCTTGCCGCCCTGGTGGCTGCAGCAGCAGTATGGTGGTTTGAGCTCTATAAGTGGGTGATCCGCAGATCATCTTCCCAATAATTTCCAGAGTTGTTTTTCCATCAGGTTGAACAGGAGCCCGCCCATGATAAACAGGGATGCCAGGATTTTCCAGAATGGCAGGTCTTCTCCCAAAAAAATGGCCGAGCTCATAAAACCAAAAACCGGGATGAGCAGCGTAAACGGAACCACTATCGGGGTGGAATAGGTTTTTATGAGAAATCCCCAGCTTCCGTAACCAAAATGGGTCGAAAAATAAACGATATAAATAATGGCGCCGACAGCGGGCAGCGATATATGTTGAAAAGCGCTTCCGATGGCAGCGGGACCATCCACCAATAGGGAGGCGACGGTCATGAAGGGAAAGGCCGCCAGGCTTCCCCATACCACCAGCGACAGGGGCGATTGTGCGTCAATTTTTTTGGTGACCATATTGCCCATGGCCCATGATAAGGCGGCGAGCAAGGTGAGTACCAGCCCGATAAACGTTGTTCCCCCCGCAACATGTGCGGCAACAATGCCTATCCCGATAAACGAAATCAAAGAGCCGGCTATTTTCAGAATGCCCGGCTTCTCCCCGAACAGCAAAAAGGCCAGGGCAATGGAAAAGAATACCTGCACCTGGAGCACCAGCGAGGCGAGTCCTGGCGACAGGCCGAGGTGCATTCCGGTAAACATGAACCCGAATTGCAGCGCAAAGTTGAGCAGGCCAAAGGCAATGATCAGCTTCAGCGGGGCTTTTGGTCTTGGAAGCACAAATACCCAGGGAAATGCCGCCAGCCCGAAGCGAATGGCACAAAGCAGGAAAGGCGGAATATCTTTTAGCCCGATATATATCGCGATAAAGTTGGTGCCCCATACAAACACCGTTAATAAGGTCAGTATAAGATGTTTGGGCGTTAGGCTGGTAGATGTACCCATACCTGTGATCGGAATTTTTAAAGCGCGAATCTAATTTTTTTTATGATTTAACCTTCTTGCGTTAATTTGACTGGCATAAACATTTTTCAGCCAGCGGAATATGGAATTATATTACTCTCTTTCCATTCTTATTGTATTTGCGGCCGTCTTTTCCTATCTCAACGGGCGGTTCCTGAAACTGCCTTCTACCATCGGCGTAATGCTGATTGCCATGATAGCCTCTATCGTATTGGTGATCAGCGGCAGCATCTTCCCGAAGACCTTCCTCGCTTTTTCGCACCTCCTCGAAAGCATCGACTTTACGGAGATATTGATGGGGGCCATGCTGAACTTCCTGCTTTTTGCCGGCGCCATTCATATCCACCTGTCCGATTTACGCGAGCAGCGCACGCCCATCGTGGTCTTTTCTACACTGAGCGTGGTGTTGTCAACGCTCATCGTGGGCGCCCTTTTTTATTTGCTTCTCCCGCTGGTATATGAAAAAGTACCGTTCATTTACTGCCTGCTTTTCGGCGCATTGATATCGCCCACCGACCCTGTGGCGGTGCTGGGTATATTGAAAACGGCTAAGGTGTCGCGCAGCCTCGAAACAAAAGTGGCCGGCGAATCGCTTTTTAACGATGGTGTGGCGGTGGTGGTATTTGCCGTGCTGCTGCAGGTGGCCCAGAACAGGGAACCGCAAACGCCCGAACACGAAATTTCGCTGGTCAGCGTATCGTGGCTGTTGGTGAAGGAGGCGGCAGGCGGATTGCTGGGCGGCCTTTCCATTGGCTGGCTGGTGTCGAGGGCCATGCAGAAGATCGACGATTATAAAATAGCAGTACTGCTTACCCTGGCGGCAGTGATGGGCGGTTACCTGCTGGCAAGGGCCATACATATTTCAGGTCCCCTGATGATGGTAGCGGCGGGCCTGGTGATCGGCAACTATGGCAAGAAAACGGCGATGTCTGAAACCACCAAAGATTACCTGGAGAAATTCTGGGAGCTGCTCGACGAAATTCTCAACGCCATTCTCTTCCTTTTTATCGGGTTTGAGCTTTTGCTGATCGAGAACCTGCTTTCTTATTGGCTGGTGGGTTTGCTGGGAATCGTGGTGGTATTACTGTCCCGTTTCCTGTCGATCTGGATACCCACCAAGGTATTGCCTTTTAAAAGAAAATTCAGCGCTTCCACGATCAAGCTGCTGGTATGGGGCGG
>JBDHYM010000246.1:0-3967 GCA_039811405.1 Flavihumibacter sp.
TGCAGGAAGTAGCCGAACACCACAACAAGCTGCACAGCCAGATGCGCCGCCTCTCCGAAATAGAGCAACTGCTGTCGAAAACGAACCAACTGGGCACCGGCGAACAAAAGTAAGCAGCGCTGAAAGCCGTTACCTTTGCGAAAAGAACAGCAATGGCAGCCGATATAGCCGCTATCAGAAAAGAGTATATCCAAAAGACATTTGACGAGAAAGACGCCGCCGCCGATCCGGTCGTGCAATTCGGTCGCTGGTGGCGTGAGGCGATCGACAGTAACATCGATGAGGTGAACGCCATGACCCTGGCCACTGCTTCGCCTGACGGGTTGCCATCGGCGCGCATCGTGCTGCTGAAAGACTATGATCGGAACGGCTTTGTTTTTTTCACCAACTACAACAGCGCGAAAGGACGGCAACTGGTGGAGAACCCCCGCGCCTGCCTGGTCTTTTTCTGGAAAGAGCTGGAGCGCCAGGTACGCATCACGGGAAGCATCGAAAAAGTACCGGCCGGAGAAAGCGACGATTATTTCAACAGCCGCCCCGCAGGCAGCCGTATCGGGGCCTGGGCCTCGCCCCAGAGCAGCGTGATCGCCGGCCGCGGTGTATTGGAAGAAAGAGTGAAATCACTTACCGCCGAATTCGGTTCCGGAACCATTCCGCGGCCCGCTCACTGGGGCGGCTTCCGGGTAAAGCCCGCAGTCATCGAATTCTGGCAGGGCCGCTCCAGCCGTCTGCACGATCGCCTGCAATATACGCTCACGGAGAAAGGAAGCTGGAAGATCGAGCGGCTTGCACCGTGACCGTGGTTCTCTACAAGGCATAAAAAAACTTGCCATCGGCAAGTTCCATATCATATCGACCGTTCAGCGGGCGATACCGGTTATCAGCTTGCTTTAGCCGCTTTCACCTTCTTAGCCGCAGCAGGCCGTGCCGGACGGCTCTTGCCGAAAGATCCTTTGAATATCTTTCCTTTCTTGGTCTTCTTATCTCCTCTACCCATGATTGAATGTTTGTATTTGTGGGGGGCAAAAGTAATGAAAAGTTTGAGGTTTGAGGTTTGAAGTTTGAGGCGCTGCCGCGTGTGGAGCAGCGCCTCAAACTTCAAACCATATTTAGAGTTTCGACGACAATTCCTTTCCCGCCTTGAACCGGGCTACTTTTTTTGCTTTGATCTTGATCACAGCGCCGGTTTGCGGGTTACGGCCATTGCGGGCAGCCCTTTTCGATACGGAAAATGTGCCAAAGCCAACCAGGGTCACTTTGCCACCCCCTTTCAGGGTCTTCGTTACTGCTTCGATAAAAGAATCCAGCGCTTCATTGGCCTGGGTTTTGGTAATACCGGCGTCATCAGACAGTTTGGCAATCAATTCAGCTTTGTTCATAGCGTGATATTTTTATAAAAATTAGGAGTGACAAATATAGCCGCCTTTTTAATAAAACCTACGCCAGGCGCGCATTTTAAGCAGATTTCAACGGTCATTTTCATCGAATTTACCGTACCAGCTCCATCACCGAACTGAAAGACACGTACCGCCCCGCCCATTTTTGCCCTATGATTTGCTGGTGATCTTCCGCATAGCGGTTCCTGTATTCCCGGTACGAAGCGGCCGATGGCGCCGTGAATTGCACGGCATAGGTAGGGCCATCGCTGTCATCGGTTTCCAGTAGCCGCAGCAGCCGGCCGCCTTCAAAGTAACCGGTGGATATGACCAGGGGTATATGTTCCTCCTGCAGCCACGCAACGAACGCCGCCGCTACCGCCGCTTCCACCTTAACGGTGATATTATACACAACCATCGCTTATTTTTTTGTTTTGATCTCCAGGTACACGGGGCAATGGTCGCTGTGCTTCACATCGGGATAGATCTCGGCGTCTGTCAGTTGTTTATCGAGGTTTTTCGTTACGTTGATATAATCGATCCGCCAACCCTTGTTGTTCAGCCGCACGGTCGGGAAACGCTGGCTCCACCAACTATAACGATGTGGCTCAGGGTGGAATTTCCGGAAAGTGTCGATCCAGCCTGCCGCCAGGAACTTGTCCATCCAGGCCCGCTCATCGGGCAAAAAGCCCGATGAGTTCTTATTCCCTTTGGGGTCGTGTATATCGATCTCTTTGTGCGCAATGTTCCAGTCGCCGCATACGATCAGTTTCGGTCGCGTTTTTTGTAACTGTTCCGTATAACCGAAAAATTCGTCGAGCCATTGGTATTTGTAGGTTTGCCGCTCATCGCCCGAAGTGCCAGAGGGAAAATAGGCGTTGATCAGGCTGATGTCGCCGAAATCGGCCCGTATCACCCTTCCCTCCGAATCACTTTGCATAAAACCATTGCCCATCTCCACCTTATCGGGCAATATTTTCGTGAAAATGGCAACGCCGCTGTACCCTTTTTTCTCGGCTGAATACCAGAAGGTGTGATAACCCAGCGCCTCGATGGCGGCAAAGTTGACATTGTCTTTGTGTGCCTTGGTTTCCTGGATGCATATCACGTCGGCCGGATCGGTTTTCAGCCAGTCAACAAACCCTTTGTTGATAGCGGCGCGGATACCGTTGAGGTTGTAGGAGATTATTCGCATGTTATTCTTTAAATTGGTTCCCTTTATCAAATGTATTGAAATGGTTGCACCAGGACCCATTATCCCGCCGAAAGAACAGGTTTATCTCGACGGCCCCAAACCCAGGAGTTATGAATTGTTTTTCGCTTTCCGTGTACTACGCGAATTTATCAGGGGTTTCCGGACCCTGCACTTCATAGGTCCCTGCATTACCGTTTTCGGTTCGGCCCGCTTCCGGGAAGACCATCCTTATTATGAAATGGCACGCGATTGCGGCCGGCAGATTGCGGCGATGGGATTTACTACCATGACTGGCGGCGGGCCGGGCGTAATGGAAGCCGCCAACCGCGGCGCCATGGAAGCAGGCGGGTATTCGGTGGGGTGCAATATCCGGCTGCCTTTCGAACAGCACGCCAACCCGTATATGGACAAATGGATCACCTTCGATCATTTCTTTGTCAGGAAAACGCTGATGATCAAATATTCCTATGCTTTCATCATCCTGCCGGGCGGCGTAGGTACGATGGATGAATTTTTCGAAACCCTTACGCTGGTGCAAACGGGCACGCTTACGCAGTTTCCCATTGTGCTGATCGGTAAGGCCTATTACAAGCCACTGGTGGACTATATGCGCCTGATGGTGGAGCAGAAAACAGTGGGTGAACACGACCTCGACCTGGTATTGCTCACCGATGATATCGGCGAAGCAATGGAGCATATACGCAAATACATTACCACCAATTACAAGGTGAAGCCACGTAAAAAACTATGGTGGCTCTTTGAACGCAAATGAAACCGATCCCTTAACTTGAACCCCTATTGGACCAGGAGCAGCCTATACAACAGATCAATACCACCTGCCCTACCTGCGGCAGCCGGCTGGAGCAGGATGCAGTAGTTTGCTGGCAATGCGGCAGCCCCACCGTGCCGGCCGAAGAGTGGGAGGGCGCTTATGAGAAATACCGTATGCTGGTGATGAGCTTTTTCAGCATCAACCTGCTGGTATGCCTGGCGTTTAATTTCTGGCCGGTGCTGAACGGAAGCATCACCGGGCTCATCATCGTGGATATGGTGCTCTTTATTTGCGCGGCGATATATGCTTTCAAGATGCGCGACCTGGTTTTTCCGTTGCTGTACTGGAATCGCTTTGCCTGGTGGCGATTGCTTGTGCTGCTGGCGGTAGCGGTGATCAGCGCCATATTGGTGAATCATGGCGTGAAGTGGGTAAACAGAAGCGTATTCGATCGTGAACTGTATTACTATGCGTCGTTCCGCGATCTTCCTTTTCCGAAAACCACCATGTTGTTGCTGATCGCTTTATTTCCCGCTATTTCTGAAGAGCTGGCCTATCGCGGCGTTATCCAGTCGGGTTTGATGAAGATCATGCAAACCCGCCAGGCCGTAGTGGTTACGGCCA
>JBDHYM010000247.1:0-3892 GCA_039811405.1 Flavihumibacter sp.
AGGAAACCCTGGTATAGCCGGTCATTCCCGGAACAGCGCGGCGGCGATGCCGTCGGCAAACAGCCTTCCTTCGGGTGTCAGCAATAAACGATCGACTTCCCGTTGCAGCGTGCCGGCTTCCAGGTAAGTGTTCGCGGCTGCCAATACCTGTTGCACTGTTTCTTTTCCGCCCAACGATTCAATCTTTAACAGGCTGAGCCCTTCCTGCCGGCGCAGGCTGGTCATGATGTATTCATTCAACCGGTTTTGCGGCGTCAGTATTTCTTCTTCCCAAACTGGCAGGTTGCCATTGATGCCTTGTACATACAGGGCATTGTTGCTGATGTTCCAGCGTCGCGAATGCCCGTTGTACGAATGGGCGCCGGGGCCGATACCCAGGTAAGGAACACCTTCCCAGTAGGCGCTGTTGTGGCGGCTGCGGTGGCCGGGCAAACAGAAATTCGATATCTCATATTGTTCCCAGCCTGCTGATTCCAGTTGATTTACCAGCAGGAGAAACTGGTCGGCCTGTTGGCCGGGGTCGGTATCGGGTAATTGTTTTTTGCGAATCAATGTGGCCAGTGCGGTTTGGGACTCTACCGTCAGTGCATAGGCCGACAAGTGGTTAATGCCCTGGTCGAGGGCGCGGGAAATATTTTCCGACCAGGCGGCATCGTCCAGTCCTGGAAGTCCGTAGATCAGGTCGAGGTTGAAGTTGTCAAATCCCGCTGCTTTTGCCGTTGTCACCGCTGCCGCTGCTTCGGTGGCCGTATGTGCACGGTTCATCCATTGCAGGTCGGTGTCGCGGAACGACTGCACCCCGATGCTAAGCCGGTTGATACCCAGCGATCGCCAGTGCCTGAGTGATTCCGGCCGGATGTCGTCGGGGTTGGCTTCCAGCGTGATCTCCGCGTCGGGCGAGCGTGTAAAATGCCGGCTGATGCCGCCGAAGAGCGCCGTTATCTCTTCGGCCGATAGCAGAGAAGGGGTGCCGCCACCGAAATAAATGGTTTCCAGCGGCTGGCCTTCCAGCCGAAAGGCTTCGCGCGCCAGCTCTTTCAATATTGCCGCGATCACGTCGTTCTTGTATTGCAATCGGGTAGAAAAATGGAAATTGCAGTAATGACACGCTTTCCGGCAGAATGGGATATGAAGGTAAAGTCCGGCCACCCCGCGAAATTAAGACTCACCGTTCAATGGCTGATCGCCGGCTGCCTGTTCTTTGCATTGCCTTTACAGGCACAATACCAGCTTCACATCGAAGCCGCCGATGCCGACAGCAGCGTATTGCAACCCCTGCAATTGCAGCGGGTCTTCGCCAACAGGCCGGCCTGCGCCGAATATATCCAGCAATTGCCGGCGACGTTGCGATCGCGCGGACTTGTTGCCGCTTCCATCGACAGCGTGCGGATCGACAGCACCAGTGCTTACCTGCTGCTTTATGTCGGCGAAACACTGCATTGGGGAGAGATCAGAATAGAAGGGCTTGACGACCAGGAATGGGCGCGTACCAATATCCGGCTGCCCGCTATTGGTAAGCAGCCTTTTTCCGGCAGCCAGCTTACAGCCCTGGAGAAACAGTTGCTGAACTGGATGTCAGACAACGGGTATCCTTTTGCAACGGTATCGCTCGACAGCGTTCACTGGTCGGCGGGCCAACTGAACGGTATTCTTTCCATCAACAAGGGCATGAATTACCTGGTTGACAGCATTCACGTGGAGGGCGGCGCCAAAATCTCCAGCCGGTTTCTGCACCGGTACCTGGACATTCCGCAGGGCAGCCCTTATAGTCTTAAACAGTTCAGCGGCATCAGCAACCGCCTGCGCGAGCTGCCCTACCTGGCGGAGGCACGGCCCTGGGATATGCGCTTTGGCGGCAACGGCGCTATTCTTCATCTTTATCTCGAGCCTAAAAAAAGCAGCCAGGTGAATGTGCTGCTTGGTCTGCTGCCCGGCACTGACCTGCTTACCGGTAAAACCAAGTTTCTTGTAACCGGCGAGGCCTTGCTCAACCTGCAAAACGCCTTGGGTGGTGGTGAAACCATCGGCGTCAACTGGCAGCAACTGCAGGCGAAATCGCCCCGCCTTAACCTGCTGTACCAGCAGCCATACCTGTTCGGATCGGCTTTTGGCATTCATACCCAGTTTGATCTTTTTAAGAAAGACAGCTCCTTTCTGAACATCAACGGCGTGCTGGGACTGCAATATGCTGTATCGGCCCGGCAAACCGGCAAAGTGTTTCTTCAATTGCTTCGCACCAACCTGATCGATATCGATACGGCGGCCATTGTACTTAACAAAAAGCTGCCGGTTGAAATGGATATGAGCACCTTTAACCTCGGTGTCGATTATGACCGCTATACTACCAATTACCGGCGTAATCCGCGCAAGGGCTGGGAACTGTACGGATCGGCCGCCGCCGGTATCAGGAATATCCAGAAAAATGCCCTGGTGCTGGAGATCAAATCCCCCGGTTTCGATTATGCCGCTTTGTACGATACCGTGCCGTTGCGCAGCTACCAGTTCCGGGTGCGATCTTCTGTTGCCCGTTTTTTCCCCATCGGCCGCCAGGCCACGCTCCAGGCAAAAGCTTCAGGCGGATGGGTGCAGAGCCAGCAATTGTACCGAAACGAGCTTTTCCAGATTGGCGGGTACAAGCTGTTAAGAGGTTTTGATGAAGAGAGCATATATGCGTCGCGTTACCTGGTCAATACCGTCGAATACCGTTACCTGGTGAGTATGAACTCTTATTTTTTTGCTTTTGGCGACCTGGGGTTTACCGGTAATAAAAGCAGCATCGGCCGCAGCAACAATCATTTTATCGGCCTGGGTTTTGGAATGGCTTTCGAAACCACCGCCGGTTTTTTCAACCTTTCGCTGGCGGCGGGCAAGCGCGATGCCAATTCGTTTGACCTGAAACAGACCAAGATTCACCTGGGCTATGTCAATTATTTTTAACTTGCGAACATTCATGAGGCGATTCCTGATCTTGTTGTTTTTCCTGGCGGCCGCCGCTCCGTTGCCGGCCCAGCAACCGGCCGACAGTTCGGGCGTTGACAGCCTGGTGACAGCGCCGGTGGTGAAAACCGTATCGGCGCCGGTGCGTTGGGACAGCCTTCCGTCGATACAGTTGATCAGGAGCAATCCTTATTTCAATTTCGACGGACCGGCGGTATATCGAACCATCCAGCCTTATACCGGCAAAGGCAAAGAGGGTGTTTTTTACCTGATACTGGGTCTTTTTCTGCTGCTGGCCCTGGTACGATTGAGCTTCACCCGGTATTTTAATCACATTTTCACCGTCTTCTTTCGCGCGTCGCTGAAGCAAAAGCAGATCCGCGAGCAGTTGCTGCAAACGCCGCTGGCCTCCCTGTTGCTCAACCTCCTGTTTGTGGGCACCGGTGGGCTGTACGCCGTTTTTGTGTTGTCGCAAAAGGGCTCTGCCCGGCTGGAGGGCATGAATTTCTGGCTGTTATATGCCTATTGCGTAGGCGGCCTCGCCCTGTTGTACGGGGCCAAGTACTTCGTACTGAAAATGCTGGGCTGGACCCTGCGCATTGAGCAAACCGTCGACACCTATATTTTCATCGTGTTCCTGTGTAATAAAGTGCTGGCTGTCTTTTTGTTACCGCTGCTGGTGGTAGCCGCTTTCGCGGTCCCGGGACTGGTCACTATCTCCATGACCGTGTCGTATGTAATAGTGATCGGGGTGTTCCTGTACCGCTATATCAGCTCGTATGGCTATATCAACCGGGAAGTAAAGACAAGCAGGTTTCACTTTTTTTTGTACCTTTGCGCTTTCGAAGTAGCACCCTTACTGTTGATTTATAAGGTGTTGTTGAAGTTGGTGTAGAAAGTTTATTAACCTAAGAAATTTAGCTCAACAAATGCTAAAGAACGAGGCGAAGAAGGG
>JBDHYM010000248.1:0-3866 GCA_039811405.1 Flavihumibacter sp.
GATCCCTGCGCCATGGCGCCGATGGAACCCATGCCGCGGTATTCCTTGAATTTACGGCCTTCATAAATAATGGTTTCCCCGGGACTTTCTTCCACACCCGCGAATACGCTGCCCATCATCACGCAGTCGGCGCCTGCCGCCAGGGCCTTTACCATATCGCCGGTATAACGGATGCCTCCGTCGGCAATCAGGGGAATGCCCATTGGTTTCAGCGCACTGTATGCTTCCATGATCGCTGTCAATTGCGGAACGCCGGCGCCCGCAACAATACGGGTGGTGCAAATGGAGCCCGGGCCAATACCGATCTTAACGCAATCGGCGCCGGCTTCGGCCAGCGCACGTGCGCCGGCGGCAGTGCCCACATTACCCGCTACCACCTGTATTTTGGGAAAATTCTTTTTAACGGCTTTCAGGGCGTCCATAACACCTTTGGAATGACCGTGGGCGCTGTCGAGGCCGATCACATCAACGCCTACCTGCTGTAAGGCCGATACCCTGTCGAGCATATCGCGGGTTATACCCACCGCGGCGCCTACCAGCAGCCGGCCGAAACCATCTTTATTGGCCGCGGGGAAACTGGTGAGCTGGATGATATCGCGATAGGTGATGAGCCCCGCCAGCGTACCGTCTTTACGTACCACCGGCAGTTTTTCGATCTTATGTTGCTGCAATATCTTTTCCGCCTTTTTAAGGTCGGTTCCCTCGGGCGCGGTAACCAGGTTTTTACCGGTCATCACCTCGCTCACTTTCCGCGTTTTCGCGGCTTCGAAACGGAGATCGCGGTTGGTCAGTATGCCTACCAGCTTGTTTTTCCTGTCAACGATGGGAATGCCGCCGATCCTGTTTTCTTTCATCAGCTTCAATGCATCGCCGATGCTGGCGTCTTCAGGCAGGGTCACGGGATCGATGATCATGCCGCTTTCGCTTCGTTTCACCTTCCTGACCTGCTCGGCCTGTTTTTCAATACTCATGTTCTTGTGCAGAAAACCCAATCCTCCTTCACGCGCCAGCGCAATCGCGAGGCTTGCTTCCGTTACCGTGTCCATCGCCGCCGAGAGCATGGGAATGTTCAGGGAGATGCTTCTGGTGAGTCTGGTTTTAATGCTTACTTCGCGGGGAAGTACCTGTGAATAGGCCGGAACGAGGAGTACATCGTCGAAGGTCAGGCCTTCGCCAACTATTTTGTGTGAGAGATCAATGAGATCGGTTGACTTCTTTCTTGTTGCCATGTGCAAAGATAGGGCAGCCGGTAAATTCGCCCCAAATGATTTTTTTGAATCGGCTCAAACGCAGCGCTGGTAACGCTTTCCGGGCAAAGCCCGGATAATATTGCGCATTTCCAGCGAAAGAATGGCGCCTGCCGCCGCGCCCGACGGCATACCCGACAATACATAAAGATCGTCGATCGACAAAGCGCCATGATGTCCCAGGAGGTTTGCGATGATCGATTCGGCTTCGTCCAGTACAAAAGGGATATTCATCTGCGCCCGGGGGTAAACCGCCGGCGACCAGTTCATGTCGGCCAGAAAAGCCGGCACCGAATAAAACGGTGCGGCCGTGCGGTTGTGCAGCAAAAAATTGCATCCTTCGCTGCGTATGTCCGATCGCCGGCCGGGAAGCGCATATACCTGACTGTTATAGCCGCCTGCCAGCGCAGCGGTGATCATGCTGCCCCCTTTTCTTCCTGTTTCGATCACCAGCAATGCAGAAGAAATGCCGGCCACTATGCGATTACGAATGGGAAAATTGAAGCGATCAGGTTTGCTGCCCGGCGGAAATTCGGTGACGAAGCCGCCGCCGTTTGCCAGTATCTCCTGTGCGAGCAGCTTGTGCTCAGGCGGATAGATGGTGTGCAATCCGTGCGCCAGCACACCCAGCGTTGGCAAGCCGGATCGCAGCGCGGCGCGATGGGCCAGTCCGTCGATGCCATAGGCCATGCCGCTCACGATCACCGGGCCGGCCTGCCGCAGCTCGCCAATGATCGATTCGGTTTGCTGGCGACCATACTCCGTATGATGCCTTGTGCCAACTACCGATAATATTCTCGGATGATTAAGGTCGATGCTGCCTTTATAATAGAGCAGTGTCGGCGGATCATAACAATTCAGTAGTTGCTGCGGGTATTTGTCGCTGGTAATGAAAAGCTGTTCGGCCTGCAGGCGGGCCGTGCTTTCGCAGATCCGTTCACATTGATCGAACTGGCGAAAGCCGGTAATGGCCCTGGCCCGCGCTGTACCGATGCCTTCTATCGACGCCAGTTCCGCAAACCGTGCCTGGAAAATGGCCGTTGCCGATCCAAAATGTGCGGCAAGCGCTTTCGCATGAACATGACCGATATACGGCACTTTGGTCAGCGCCACCTGGTAGACGCGTTCGTTCAGTAACATGGCCCGAAACTAACGGCGTTGCACCGGCTACACAACCGTGTTTTAACCCTATTGTGCCAGCACCTTCAGCTCGGTGCGGCGATTCTGCGCCCGGCCTGTTTCTGTACTGTTATCGGCAACCGGCTTTTCCGCGCCGAATCCCTGGAATTTCAGTCTTGCTGCACTGATGCCGTTTCTAATAAGATAGGTTACGACCGATTGTGCCCGGCCGTTTGACAGCTTCAGGTTGTCGGCCGGTTTGCCTACGTTGTCGGTATGACCATTGATCTGTATGGCCAGCGACGGGTTCTCTTTCAGCATCTGCACCAGCTTGTCGAGCTCTACCTGCGATTTCTCATTCAGCGCAGCGCTGTTGGTTTCGAAGAATATATTTTTCAGCACAACCGTTGCATTTGCGGTGATCGGCTGCAGGGGAATATCGATATGGTAGGTGCTGTCGGGTATCTTTTCGCTCAGCGCAAAGCTTTCGGAAAAAAGCAAGTAGCCTTTTCGGTTTACATTGAATGCATAATCGCGGCCCACCGGCAGGGTAATGAGGTAATTGCCTGTTTCATCGGTTTGTACGCGGCTGATCACCTGGCGGGTACTGATATCCGTTAGCTCCATCGAAGAAGGCAGTCCTTTTTTGGTGTTGGCATCGAATACTTTTCCTCTTACCCATAATGTTTTAATGGGTCGCACGTCGGGCCGCAGGGTAAACGTATAAAGGTCCAGCCCGCCCCGGCTGTCGGCCTGGTCGCTCGCATAATAGGCGGTGCTGCCATCGGCCGTTATTACCAGGCTGCCTTCGTTCTCGATGGTATTGATCGGGTAACCCAGGTTGCGGGGAAGGGAGAAATTGCCCTTGGGACCTTTACGCGCCATAAAAAGATCGTCACCGCCGTAACCCTGTAATCCGTTGGAAACGAAATAAAGGGTCTGGTTATCGGCATGGATAAAGGGGCAGGTTTCGTCTCCGCTGGTATTGATTTCGGGGCCGAGGTTCTCGGGTTCGCTCCACCGGCCATTGGGCTGCAGGTGGCTTACCCAAATATCGCTTCCGCCATAGCCATCGGGCCGGCGGCTGGCGAAATAGAGGTCTTTCTTGTCGGGCGAAAGGCTGGGCGCCGACTCCCAGAATTCGGTATTGATGCGGTTGCCCAGGTTTTCGGGCTCGCTCCAGCCGTCGGCGCCGAGAAACGAAACATACAGGTCGCAACTGCCCATTCCTTCGGGGAAATTACAACCGGTAAAGATCAGCCACTCGCCGTCTTGCGACAGGGTCTGCGCCCCTTCGTTCAGGTTGGAGTTGATGGCGCCGGTAAGCCCGCGGGCGGTGGTCCAGTGATCACCGCTGCGCCGGGTTTCAAAAAAGTCTTCGTTGTTGTTGTTTACCCGCCGGGTGAAAATGAGCTGCTCGTTGTCGATGGTGAGCGACGGAAAATATTCCGATACGGCCGTGTTAACACTGTCGCCCAGGTTTTGCGGCTGGAAATGGTA
>JBDHYM010000249.1:0-3856 GCA_039811405.1 Flavihumibacter sp.
CCGGTGCCTTCGCGGCAGGGCGAGCATTGCCCGCAACTCTCGTGGCGGTAGAACCGTGCCAGCGTGTAGGTGTTCTTCACCACGCACTGGTCTTCATCCAGCACAATAAACCCGCCCGAACCCATCATGGAGCCGGTGGCGAAACCGCCGTCGCTGAGCGATTCGTAGTTCATATAACGGGTTTCTCCTTTGGCCGTTTTGAGCAGCAGGTTAGCAGGTAAGATAGGAACGGATGATCCGCCGGGAATACAGGCTTTCAGCCGTTTGCCGTTTTTGATGCCACCGCAATAGTCGTCGCTGTAGATGAATTCCTCCACGGAAATCGTCATGTCGATTTCATAGACACCGGGCTTGTTGATATTACCGCAGGCCGAGATCAGCTTGGTACCGGTGGATCGGCCCACGCCGATCTTCGCGTATTCTTCGGCGCCGATATTGATGATGGGCACTACCGCGGCAAGCGATTCGACATTGTTCACCACCGTGGGGCGATCCCAAACACCCTTTACCGCAGGGAAAGGCGGTTTAATGCGCGGATTGCCGCGTTTGCCTTCGAGTGATTCGATCAGGGCCGTTTCTTCACCGCAGATATAAGCGCCGGCGCCGCGCTGCACATAGATTTCCAGGTCGAAGCCTGTACCCAGAATATTTTTACCGAGCCAGCCATTTGCTTTCGCTTCGCGGATGGCATGCTCGAGGATATCGGGTATCCAGGCGTATTCACCGCGGATATAGATATAGGTGGCATTGGAGCCCAGGGCAAAAGAAGATATGATCAGCCCTTCGATGAGCAGGTGCGGCAGGAACTCCATCAGGTAGCGATCTTTGAAAGTACCCGGCTCCGACTCATCGGCATTGCATACCAGGTGGCGCGGAACGCCTTCGGGCTTGGCAATAAAGCTCCACTTCATACCGGTGGGAAAACCGGCGCCACCGCGTCCGCGCAACCCGCTCTTCTTCACCTCTTCCACGATCGTCTCGGGGCTCATGGTCTTCAGAGCCTTCTCCACGGCGCGATACCCTCCTTCGCGGCGATACACGTCATACGAGCGGATCCCATCCACATGCGCTTTTTCCAATAATAGTTTTACAGACATAGTTCAAAGTCAAAAAATCAAGAATCAAAATGAAACATCCCTGCCCTAATTCAGCAAACCCGCTTTCTGCCGGCACTCTTCAATGATCTCGTCCACGCGCTCACGGGTCAGGTGTTCGCGGTAATGTTTACCCAACTGCATCATAGGCGCATAACCACAAGCACCGAGGCATTCAACAGTCTTGAGGGTGAACAGCCCATCGGGCGTTGTTTCACCAACGTTGATGCCCAAACGCTGCTGGATATACCCGATGATATCGTCGGCGCCGCTCACCATGCAGGGACCGGTCTGGCATACCTCGAACAAATACCTGCCCACCGGTTTCAGGTGGAACATGGAATAGAAGGTAGCCACTTCATATACTTCAATCGGCTCCAGTTGCAGCAACGCCGCTACATAATCCATGGTATCGGCGCTCAGCCAGCCCAGCTCATCCTGTGCCAGGTGCAGCACCGGGATCAGCGCGCTCTTCTGTTTCCCTTCCGGGTAACGGGCTACGATTTCCTTCACTTTATTTAATCCTGCCTCGGTTAGCACAACACGTTAATTTAAAAGTCAACAATCCATTGCGTTCATTACTCTTTTGCGGCCACTAGGCATCCATTTCTCCTGCAATCAAATTCAGCGAGCTCATCGTGATCACCGCATCACTTATCATCGACCCAGTGGTAAGCTCGCTGTAAGCCTGGTAATAAATGAAGCAGGGGCGGCGAAAATGCAAACGATAAGGCGTGCGGCCGCCATCACTGATCAGGTAGAAACCCAATTCGCCGTTGGCGCCTTCCACCGAATGATATACTTCCCCCGCCGGCATGTCGATCTCTCCCATAATGATCTTGAAATGCCAGATCAGGGCTTCCATTTTCGTATATACGTCTTTTTTCGGCGGCAGGTAGTATTCGGGCACATCTGCGTGATAAACCTCCGCTTCTGCGCCGGTGAACGCTTTCACCTTGTCATAGGCCTGCTGTATGATGCGCAGGCTTTGCCACATCTCTTCGTTACGCACCTGCCAGCGGTCGTAATTATCGCCGGTGCTGCCTACGGGAATATCAAATTCAACATCTTCGTAAGAGCAATAGGGACTTGTAACGCGCACATCGTAGTCTACGCCGGTGGCCCGGAGGTTGGGGCCGGTGAATCCGTAGTTGAGCGCGCGTTCGGCGCTGATCGCGCCACCGCCGATGGTCCGCTCCATGAAGATGCGGTTGCGCTCGAAGAGGCCGATAAATTCTTTCAGAACGCCCGGGTATTCGTCCAGGAAGCGTTCCAGCTTCTGGAAGGCGGCCGGCGTGAAATTCCGCTCAAAGCCGCCGATACGCCCGATATTGGTGGTGAGGCGGCTGCCGCAGATCTCCTCGTATATTTCGTAGATCAGCTCGCGGTATTGCATCACATACAGGAAACCCGAGAAAGCGCCGCTGTCTACGCCCACGATCGAGTTGCAGATCAGGTGGTCGGCAATGCGCGCCAGCTCCATGATGATAATGCGCAGGTAGTCGACCCGCTTGGGTGTTTGTACGCCGAGCAGCTTTTCGCAGGTCATGTGCCAGCCCATATTGTTGATGGGGCTGGAGCAGTAGTTCAGCCGGTCGGTAAGCGGGGTGATCTGGTACAGCGGTCTGCGTTCCGCGATCTTTTCAAACGCGCGGTGAATATATCCCACGGTTTGCTCGGCAAAAACAATCCTTTCGCCATCCACTTCGAGGATATTCTGAAAAACGCCGTGCGTTGCCGGGTGGGTAGGCCCCAGGTTCAGCGTGGTCGTCTGCTTTCCGATCGATCCTTCGGGCAGTTTAACGTGGTGGGGTGGCTGTTGTATAATCTCTGACATAACTTATTTTGAGGGTGGTCGTCATCCCCGGCCAAACATTTCATCGTCTTTATCGATACGGGTCTGGTCTTCCAGCGGATATTCCTTCCGCAGGGGGAAATAATCCATTTCTTCCACGTTCAGGATGCGCTTCAGCTTGGGATGCCCTACGAAGTTAATGCCGTAGAAATCGTAGGTTTCCCGCTCCTGCCAGTTGGCCGACGAAAACAACGCGGTAGCGGTGTATACGTCGGGCTGAAGGATGTCAACAAATATTTTCATTCTTATCCGCACGTTCTTGCGCAGGTTGTGCAGGTGATATACCACGGCCAGCTCACGGCCCTTCTGGTCGGGATAGTGCACCGCGCAGAGATCGGTCAGGAACCGGAACTGCAGCGCAGGATCGTCGTAGAGAAATTGAAGCACTTTCAGGTTAAGCGCCGCAGGCACTTCAAAGCTGAACATGCCATAGGTGGTCTCGGCCGACCTAAGGTCGTCACCGAATTTTTCGGTGAGGCGGCTCTGCAGGTATTCGGGGGTTAGCTCCATGTGCGTTGTTTTTGGTGCCGGTTTTCAAAAGGCGGATTTTCGTTTATTCGATGCCGTAAGATTCCAGCAGGGCTTTGTAATGATCGCTGTTGCGCCGGCGCAGCGATTCCTGTCCAACAAGCTCCTGCACCTTCATGACCCCGTCGATGATCGCTTCGGGGCGCGGCGGGCAGCCGGGCACATATACATCCACCGGTATAATCTGGTCAATGCCCTGGAGCACCGAGTAGGTATCGAAGATGCCGCCCGAAGAGGCGCAGGCGCCTACGGCGATTACCCAGCGCGGTTCGGCCATCTGCAGGTATACCTGTTTTACGACAGGGCCCATTTTCTTGGCAATGGTACCCATTACCATCAGCATATCGCACTGGCGGGGCGAGAACCCCACCCTTTCAGA
>JBDHYM010000250.1:0-3811 GCA_039811405.1 Flavihumibacter sp.
GCCCGCATACCGGCGGGGCGCTTTGCTACCGATATTCAATTCGCTCGAATCGACGCGGTAGCCCGCATCTCCTTTGTGGATTTGGTAGTTATACCTGCTGCCCTGCATAAAGCCTCCCGTCAGCAATGATACTCCGGCCGAAAATTTAACCGCGTTGGTCAACTGCTGCGGCTTTATTGCTACCCGGCCGATAAAGTCCTTATAAGAGTCGTATTCCGCCGGGCCGGTGAGTCCCTGCCCGTTGAACACCCCGAAATCGGCCTTCAGCCAGGCCAGGCGGTGGCCTTTCCGCCGGGGTTCAAAGCTGACCATGGCGCCCAGGTCGCGTTCCGTTTTCATCAGTGTCTGCGACATACGGCCGCGTTCAGGCGATTCCCGGTCGATCGACGAGTAATTCACCTCGTAGCCGAAAGGTCGGGCAAACATACCCGTTGCCAGGGTGAACACTTCCCAGCGGTTTTCAAAAACCCGGCCCCAGAAGTCGCGGATGTTCACGCCGCGTTCCGTTCCATCGAACTGGAAAGCGAACTGCACGCTGGCTTTCTCATCTTTATTGAAACGGGTATAGTCGAACCGGATCCGGCCGCGGCGCAGCATAAACCGGTTGTTCACCGCCGGCGCGAAATCAGGTCCCGCAAAGGTGCGGGCGCCCTTTTCGGAAGCCACCTGGAACTGAGGCTGCATATAGCCGATAATGGTGAGATAATTGAACTTTTCGTAAATGCCCAGCAGGTTTTTTCCGTTCATTTTGCTGGTATCAAGCATGTCCATCAGGAACTGGGAGCGGGCCGGAAGGCTGGCGAACAGGCATACTACAACCACTGCCCCCTTACAAAAAAACCGCATAACCTGCTGAAACCGCATATTAAGGAATTATGAAGCGGGCAAAGGTAATCTCCCCGGCCATGCAGGTAGCGATTCTCAATGTTAAGGAATTATTACCAACTTCCGAACAGGCGGCGGGTGCCGGGAAAGGCGGCTATTTTTGCGCAAAATTGGTATATGTCGCTCTCGTCGATCCTGAAACTCTTTACACCCAAGGACAAGGTTTTCTATTCCCTTTTTGAAGAAGTAGCCAATACGGTGGCCAAAATGGGCCGGCTGATGAAAGATGTGGTAAGCGAAACGGATTATGACAAAAGGGCCGCCCTCATCGCCCGGATGGAAGACCTGGAGCATGTGAACGACGACCTGACACACAAGATCTTTACCGAGCTGGGCCGCAACTTCATCACCCCGTTCGATCGGGAAGACATCCATTACCTGGCCAGCGCGCTTGATGACATCTGCGATTATATTTTCGCAGCCGCCAAAAAGATCAACTTCTACAAGGTAAATCCCAACGATCCGGGCATTCAGAAAATGGCCGACCTGATCGACCAGGGCTCCGAGCAGATCAAAAACGCCGTACTGGAATTGCGCAACATGAAGAATATGCGGCAAATGACCGATGCCCTGGTGAAAGTAAACAGCATCGAGAACCAGGCCGACGATATTTTCGACCTGAGCATCGACCGGCTTTTTGAAACCGAACCCGACGCGAAAGAAGTGATCAAAAAGAGAGAGATCTACCAGGTGATGGAGATCGTTACCGACAAATGCGAAGATGCGGCCAATGTGATCGAAAGCATTATCATCAAATATGCGTAAGATTCAAGTTCCCTACAACCTCTTCACATGACATTTCTCGTTATCATTATTATACTGGCCCTGGTATTCGATTATATCAATGGTTTTCACGATGCTGCCAATTCCATCGCCACCATTGTTTCCACCAAGGTGCTTACTCCCTTCCAGGCGGTACTATGGGCGGCATTTTTCAACTTTGCCGCTTTTTTTATATCCAAATACTGGATCGGCGAATTCAAGATCGGCAACACGGTAGCCAAATGGGTGAACGAAGATTTCATTAATATGCATGTGGTGTTTGCGGGGCTGGTGGCCGCCATTGTATGGAACCTGATCACCTGGTGGTTCGGGATTCCGTCGAGCTCGTCGCATACCCTGATGGGCGGATTTCTCGGCGCCGCGCTGGCTCATGCCGGTGGGCTGTCGAAGAACGGGCACGATGTCATCAACTACGGCAAAGTGATCCCCACCTTTCTATTCATTTTCCTGGCGCCGCTGATCGGTATGATCATCGCTTATATCATTACGGTGCTCATCCTGCATATTTGCAAACGAGCCATCCCGCACAAGGCCGACAAGTGGTTCCGCCGGCTGCAACTGGTGTCGTCAGCCCTGTTCAGCCTCGGTCATGGCGGAAACGATGCGCAAAAAGTGATGGGTATTATCGGTGCCGCCATCATCTTCCACGAAAAGTCACTGGGCGTAACCATGGACTTCAATACGTTCGTGAACATATACTGGTGGGTGCCGCTGGCCAGTTTTACGGCCATCGGTCTCGGTACATTGAGCGGGGGCTGGAAAATCGTTAAAACCATGGGCACGCGCATCACCAAGGTAACGCCCCTCGAAGGGGTAGCCGCCGAAACCGCCGGCGCCGCCACCTTGTATCTTACCGAACACCTCGCCATTCCCGTCAGCACCACGCATACCATCACCGGCGCCATTATCGGTGTGGGTGCCACCAAACGTCTGTCCGCCGTTCGTTGGGGGGTAACCATCAACCTGCTCTGGGCCTGGATACTTACCATTCCCGTAAGCGCGCTGTTTGCCGCCGCGATTTATTATATTATGAAGGCGTTTCTGTAAACGGGACCTCAAACCAACCCCAGCTCCCTCCCCCTCCCCATTGCGCCTACCGCAAACCTTTTATATATTGCGCCCTTATTGTATAATAATATGAAGGGAATAGTATTAGCCGGTGGCTCGGGAACCCGGTTGCACCCCATTACTTTTGCGATCAGCAAACAGATCATGCCGGTGTACGACAAACCGATGATTTATTATCCGCTCTCTACCCTGCTGCTCGCCGGCATTCGGGAGGTATTGATCATCTCCACGCCGCATGACCTGCCGCTTTTCCGGAAGCTGCTGGGAGACGGCACGCAACTGGGGCTTGCTATTTCCTATGCCGAACAGGCAGTGCCGAACGGACTGGCCCAGGCATTCGTGATCGGCGCCGATTTTATCGGAAACGACAGCGTGGCACTGGTATTGGGCGACAATATCTTCTATGGCATGGGGCTTGGTAAACAGTTGGCCCACAATACCCATCCCGACGGCGGCATCGTGTATGCCTACCGGGTAAGCGATCCTGAACGATACGGGGTGGTTGAGTTCGACCAGCACAACAATGCGTTGTCGATCGAAGAAAAACCCGCCCAGCCAAAGAGCAACTACGCAGTGCCCGGCCTCTATTTCTACGACAACGAGGTGAAAGCCATCGCCCGCGACCTGAAACCCAGCGCCCGGGGGGAATATGAGATCACCGATGTGAACAAAGAATACCTGCGCCGCGGTAAGCTGAAGGTATCGATCATGGACCGGGGCACCGCCTGGCTCGATACCGGTACATTTGACTCGCTGATGCAGGCCTCGCAGTTCGTCCAAACCATCGAACAGCGCCAGGGCATCAAAATCGCCTGTATCGAAGAAATCGCCTGGCGGAAGGGATTCATTACCGACGAGCAATTGGAAACGATTGCGCAACCCCTGATGAAAAGCGGCTATGGGCAGTATCTTACAGGACTTTTAGCCGAGAAAAAACAGCATTAACCGAAAAAAAAGAAACGATGAGCAAAATACTGGTGACCGGCGGATGCGGCTACATAGGATCGCATACCCTGGTTGATTTGGTGGAAAATGGCTTCGAGGTCATTTCAGTCGACAACAACTCCCGTTCCAA
>JBDHYM010000251.1:0-3794 GCA_039811405.1 Flavihumibacter sp.
CCATTGCAGGGATGGGCATCAACCTGAACCAGCGGGCATTCGATCCCGCCGTTAGAAACCCGGTAAGCCTGTTGCAGATCACGGGGAAGGAATATGACCTGCTGCCGGAAGCGGCCCTGCTCTGCGCCTGCCTCGATAAAAGATGGCAGCAGCTATGCGCTGGCAGTCGACAGCAGTTGCACACCGATTTCGAATCGGTATTGTACAAAAGAGGTGAAACGGTGCGGCTGAAAAAAGACAACCGGGTATTTGAGACTATGGTGGAAGGGGTGAGTACACAGGGCGAACTGATCACCCGCGATGCGTTGCTGCATCATTTTGCGGTGGGTTCGGTCGAGTGGCTGCCATAAGCTGTTTTTTCGATGGTGCGAAATTGTAGGTCTGGTCGAGGCTGTCGTCCCACTCAGCCGCCCGCGCCTCTACTTCAAAACGGTTCTGCTGGTAGCCTTTGCGGATCGATTCAAGGGTATAGGCCCATAGAAAGCCGAAGAAGCCCAGCTCGCGGTATTGTTTGATATGCGCCAGTTCGTGCCGCAGCCAGCGGCGGTTGTTCAGAAATTCGCGGTGATCGGTATTGTAAAGGTGAATGGTACGGCCCAGCACCATGGCCATCTGGTCGGATTTCAGCTTTTTGGCCGCCAGCTTTGCCCAGAAAGAGTTCTCGCGAATGCGGTATTTCACCTGCCCGTTTAAATGCGATGTTAACGATTTTCTGCCTTTTTCCGGCCTGCCAGGTACATTGCGGAGCTCAAAACTAAACTGTAAATTTGTATAAACACCCAAAATGGCGATTCCCTTATTAGATAATGAGTTTATGCAGTACTGGTCAAAACTGACTGTGGTCGAAAAGGAATCGCTGCTTATTGTGGCCAGAAATTACGTACAGGCAAAGACTGCCGAAATAGAGGTCATTGATGTACGCCGTGAACTGATCAGAAGAGAGCGGGAAAACTATCTGCACAAAAGCAATGCTTCTTTTTCATGGGAAGAGGTAAAAGCATTGGCGTTAGACAAATCCAAAAGGAATGTCCTTTAAATTGGTCTTCCGGCCACTGGCAACTTTGGAAATTATAGAAGCTTATGATTGGTATGAGTTGCAGAGAACAGGGTTGGGATTGGAGTTTCTCGATGCATTGCAGCAATTTCAGGAGAGTTTGTTACGAAACCCCTTAAGTTATTCCTACTACGACCAGCCCGTGCGGCAAGGGAAGATGGAACGATTTCCCTATACGATTGGTTTTGAAATTATTGAGGATACAGAGACAGTTGTCATTTACAGCGTGTTTATGACCAGCAGAAATCCGTCGGATAAAAGAACCGGTTAACTTCCTATCTCCGCCAGTATCTCTTCCGCATGGGCCTTGTTCTTCGGCCGCAGAAACACCTTCTCTATCACCCCCTTCTCATTAACCAGGAAAGTTGTGCGGTGCAGTCCCATGTACTTGCGGCCGTATAATTGCTTCTCGCCCCAAACGCCGTAGAGATTGATCAGCTTGTGTTCCGGGTCGGTGATCAATGGAAAAGGCAACTGGTGTTTTGCCTCGAACTGCAGGTGCTTTTCAGCGGTATCGGGACTCACGCCTACCACCGCAATACCCGCTTTCAGGAGGGCTGAATAATGGTCGCGCAGGTTACAAGCCTGGGTGGTGCAGGCAGCCGTCAGGTCCTGCGGGTAGAAATAAAGCACCAGCTTTTTTCCTTTGAAATCGGCCAGCGATACCTTATTGCCGTGCTGGTCTTTTGCGGTAAACCGGGGCGCTTTATCGCCCGCCTGTAAATGGGTCATCTGCTGAAGCGGAATAGTTTTTCAGTGCGGTTGCCGGCGGCATCAAAAGCTATGATGAACAACTCGTGCTCACCGGGACCGCAAAGTTCGTCAAACCGGTAAATAAAATTCCTGCCCTTGTCGTTCGTAAACCGGATCCATTTGCCGTCGAGCAGGGTGCGGGTCACCCGCCATTCGTCGAGGTTGTCGTCTACCGTAAACACCAGCCGGCCGGCTTTCGAGAGATTGGCCCCATCGGCCCAGCCAACGGGCTTTATAACCGGCGCCGTGGTGTCGAGCACCAACTGGAAACTCCCGAAATCGCGAAAGCGGCCCGTCGCCCAGCCGTTTGACCAGCTTACCGGCACCACTTCCTTTTTAGTGCCGACGAAGCGTTGCATCACCACGCGGGGTATCAGCTCGGCGGGAATACCTTTTGTCAATTTAATACGCACCAGCAGGGAATCCTGGATAGGTATGCCCTTGTTGCCAATAGCATGCAGGCTGGAAACCACCTGCGGCAGGTTGGTTGCCTGCTGGCTGTAGGCGATGGAAACGCTGTCGTACAGCGATTTCTCACCCAGCGCAAACTCACATTCGGGCGATTCGAACACGCCGACCTGCCCGGGGTAGAAACGCTGCCCCGCGGGCGGCGCAAATACCACCGGCTTGCCGTCGTACTTAACCGTGGTGCCGGCAACCGAAGTATTCCCGTAAGCATCCTTTACTTCAATACGAATACGGTGTTCCTTACCGTCGGAAATATCAAGCACGCCATCGCCTGAAAATTTTTTGTAGATCGAATTTTCATACCCCTGCAATTCGCTCAGGTGCTGCAGGTAGGCGCCGCCGTTGGCCCTGGTTTTGTAATCGATGTGCGCATTCAGGTAGCGGGTGCCGGCGTAGCTGATATTGTCCATCCGGAAGCCGATCACCGCCTTATCGTTATCGTATAATACGGCTTCGTAGATGCCGTTCAGGTTGGTGGACCCCGAATGGGTATCGTAAGCCGTTATCGCGAAACTGACTTTCGGGGTCGAAACGGTTTGCGCCGCGGCGGAAAAGCTGCCGTTTCCCTTGGCCGTCAGCGCCAGCAGCCGCGGACTCTGCTCATAAGTCGATTTGGTACGGTCATACAATGCCAGGCGAACGATATTCGGTTTGGTGTTATCAGCCAGGGGCAGTCCGAAAAGCATGCCGTTCAGGTTCACGTCGTCGGCCGTACGTCGGAACTCGAAATGGAGGTGCGGCCCCATCGATCCGCCGGTATTACCGCTATAGGCGATCAAATCCCCCTTCTTTACCGGGAATTTTCCGGGCGGCAGTTCTCTGTAAACAGCCCAGCTTTGTGCTTCATACTGTTGCTCTTTGACCCAGGCTTCCAAGGCAGGCATAAAATCGTTGAGATGGGCATAGAGCGTGCTGAATCCGTTGGGGTGGTTGATATAAATGGCCCGGCCGAAACCCCAGGGCTCAATCTTGATGCGGGCGATATAACCATCGGCCGATGCAAACACCGGCAGGTTCTCGCGGCGTTCGGTCTTGAGGTCGAGCCCCATGTGGTAATGGTTGGGCCGCAGCTCGCCGAAATTGCCGGCCAGGCTGATGGGGATATTCAGTGGATTGCGGAAAAAGTCTTTGGCATAACGGGGAGCCGGATCATACTGGGCAAAAGATGAAAAAGGGATTAAAAAAAATAACACATAAAACCTGAACATGCCTATAACCGTTTGTGTTATCAAAGATAAGTTGTTTAAACAACTTGTTAAATGAAGATTATTCCGGGTTTAGGATACAGGATTTGCAAAACCGGAACAGCGTTTGTTTAAGAAAGATTGTCTTATAGATGATGATGTCTTACGGGCAGAAGAAACAATATTAAGAGAAAAGAAAAACAGTCGGGTATGAGAACAGTTCAGCACAAAGCCATTCTGATGGCAGCCATAGTGATCGGTTCAGTGATTGGCGCCGTTAAGGGTGCAGAAGCAAAACAGAAATTTATGTTCCGCGTGCTGCGAAAGCAGGACGA
>JBDHYM010000252.1:0-3740 GCA_039811405.1 Flavihumibacter sp.
CTGTTAAAAATAATATGCCCGCGATCGCCATCACCGATCACGGCAATATGTTCGGTGCTTTTGAATTCGTATCGGAAGCCTATAAGCACAAGGGAGAAGACGGCAAACCGCTGGTGAAGCCGGTGGTAGGCTGCGAGTTTTATGTAGTGGCCGACCGCCACCGCAAAAGCTTTACCAAAGAGCAGAAAGACGAGCGCTACCACCAGGTGCTGCTCGCCAAAAATGCTGCAGGTTACCAGAACCTGATCAAGCTGACCTCGCTCGGTTTCACCGAAGGTCTGTACAGCAAATATCCGCGCATCGACAAGGAACTGATCGAAAAATACCACGAAGGGCTGATCGCCACCAGTTGCTGCATCGGCGCTTATGTACCCCAAACCATTCTGCACGAAAGTGAAGAGGCAGCAGAAAAAGAATTCAAATGGTGGCTGGATATTTTCGGCGAAGACTATTTCATCGAGCTGCAGCGGCACAAAATTCCCGAACAGGAAAAGATCAATGAAGTGCTGCTGCGCTTCTCCAAAAAATACAAGGTACCAGTTATCGCTACGAACGACAGTCACTATACCGACCAGGACGATGCCAATGCGCACGATATCCTGCTTTGCATCAACACCGGCGAAAAGCAAAGCACGCCCGGCTTCGACGATTTCGTGAACGACGATACCCAGGTGCGCAACCGGCGTTTCAAATTCCCGAACGACCAATTCTATTTCAAATCGACCGAGGAAATGACCCGGCTCTTCAGCGACATTCCCGAATCGATCTCCAATACCAATATGATCGTGGAGCGCGTGGAACTGCTGAACCTGAAGAAAGACATCCTTCTCCCCGCCTTCCCTGTTCCGGCCGAATTCCAGGTACACGGCGACAGCAACCTCAACCAGTGGGAATACCTCAAGCACCTCACCAATGAGGGTGCGTGTGAACGCTATGCCGACATGACGCCCGAGATCCAGGAGCGCATCGATTTTGAACTGTTCACCATCAAAACAATGGGTTTCGCGGGATATTTCCTGATCGTAAGCGACTTCATCCGCGCAGGCCGCGACATGGGCGTATTCGTGGGTCCGGGCCGCGGGTCGGCCGCCGGAAGCGTGGTGGCGTACTGTATCGGCATCACCAATATCGACCCCATCAAATACAACCTGCTGTTCGAACGGTTCCTCAACCCCGATCGTAAGAGCATGCCCGATATCGATACTGATTTCGACGACGACGGCCGCCAGCGGGTGATCGATTATGTAGTATCGAAATATGGCCAGAACCAGGTGGCGCAGATCGTCACTTACGGTACCATGGCTGCCAAAATGAGCATCAAAGATGTGGCGCGGGTGCTGGATCTGCCGCTGTCGGAATCGAACGCACTCGCAAAAATGGTTCCTGAAAAACCGGGCATCGAATTGCGGCGGGTGCTGAAAGCGCCGCTGACCGACAAAGAAGGCGAGAAATCACTCGAAAGCAAAGAGCAGCTCGGTCCCGAAGACCTTGAGCAGGTACGCAAGTTGCGCGAGATATACAACGGCAACGACATTAAAGCGCAGGTGCTGCACGAAGCCGAACGCCTGGAGGGATCGGTACGCAATACCGGCCTGCACGCGGCCGGCATCATCATTGCACCCGACGACCTGATGAGCATCATACCGGTGTGTACGGCAAAAGATTCCAGCCTGCTGGTAACGCAGATAGAAGGCAGCATCATTGAAGAAGCCGGTGTTATCAAGATGGACTTCCTGGGGTTGAAAACCCTCACGATCATCAAAAATGCGCTGGACATGATCCGGGCCAACCACGGCGTCGAGATCGAAATAGACGAGATTCCGCTCAATGACGAAAAGACCTTCCAGTTGTACCAGCACGGTGACACCATCGGTACATTCCAGTTTGAAAGTCCCGGGATGCAGAAATACCTCCGCGACCTGCGTCCCGACCAGTTCGCCGACCTCATCGCGATGAACGCCCTGTATCGCCCGGGCCCCATCGCCTATATCCCCAACTTCATCGACCGCAAGCATGGGCGCGAAGCCATCAGTTATGACCTGCCCGAGATGGCTGAGTACCTTGAAGAATCTTACGGCATCACCGTGTACCAGGAACAGGTAATGCTGCTGGCGCAGAAGCTGGCGGGCTTTTCGAAAGGCGATGCCGATGTGCTGCGCAAGGCCATGGGTAAAAAGCAAAAGTCGGTGCTCGATAAGATGAAGACCCAGTTCATCAAAGGCGCCACCGAAAAGGGGCATCCGGCCGATAAGCTGGAAAAGATCTGGACCGACTGGGAAGCTTTCGCCCAATATGCATTCAACAAATCGCACAGCACCTGCTATGCCTTCGTGGCCTACCAGACCGCTTATCTAAAAACCCATTACCCGTCAGAATACATGGCGGCCGTGCTCAACAACGCCGGCAGCATTGAAAAGATCACCTTCTTCATGGAAGAGTGTAAACGAATGGGGCTGGAAGTGCTGGGACCCGATATCAACGAATCGCAGCAGGGCTTCGCGGTGAACAAAGGAGGCGCCATCCGCTTCGGGCTCGGCGGGTTGAAAGGCGTGGGTGAGGCAGCGGTAGACAGTATCATCAAAGAGCGCAGCCAGGGCGGCGCATACCAAACCATATTCGACCTGATGAAGCGGGTCAACCAACGCACGGTGAATAAAAAAACGCTGGAATGCCTTGCCTGCGCCGGCGCCTTCGATTGCTTTGGCGAGCTGCACCGCGCACAGTACTTCCATATCCCCGCGGGTGATACCAGCACCGGGCTGGAAAAGGTCATTAAATACGGCAACGTGTACCAGGCGCAAAGCCAGGGAACCACCAATACGCTGTTTGGCGACCTGCCGGCCGTGCTCGACATTCCTACCCCCAAGATACCCGTCTGCGAGCCCTGGTCGCTGATCGACCGGCTCGAAAAGGAAAAAGAGGTGACCGGCATTTTCTTAAGCGGTCATCCGCTGGATCATTTTCGGTTCGAAATGAAACATTTCGGCATTGTGCCGCTGGCCGAGTTCAACGAAATCAAGGAGAATCCGGCTGCCGTGGCAGGGCGGTCGTTCAGGCTGGCGGGACTGGTGATCGACGGCCAGCACCGCATCACCCGCACCGGCCGGAACTTCGGTGCGCTGACGCTCGAAGATTATACCGGCAAGTCGGAGTTCATGCTATGGGGCGACGACTATATGCGTTTCAAGGACTATCTCGATAAAGGAAAGAACCTGTTCCTGACAGGCAGCTTCAAAACCCGGTTCAACACCGAACAGTACGAATTCAAGGTAGAACGGATCAGCCTGCTCGAAACCATTAAAAGCAGCCTGTCGCGCCAACTGACCCTGTCGATCGATCCCCGGCACGTTACGAGCGACCTGATCGATTTCCTGGCCCGGAATTTCCGAAACTTTCCCGGCAAAACGGGGATTCGCATTAAACTAGGCAGAACCAGCAGCTTATATAGTATTGAAAACGGTATTGAGGTTAACGATGAGCTGACTGCCTGGTTGGCAGACCGCCCCGAGCTGGAAGTTAAAATTGACACGGTTTAAGGTTATCCACCGCTGTTAACTGGCAACAATGACATAATTTGAACAAGGGTGTTATTTTTGTGTTCTTATAACCATTACCATCAATAAAAAAATACGTATGGCTTTAGAATTCACCGATGCAAACTTCCAGACCGAAGTGCTGGCGTCAGACAAACTGAGTGTTATTGATTTTTGGGCGGAATGGTGCGGACCCTGCCGTGCAAT
>JBDHYM010000253.1:0-3730 GCA_039811405.1 Flavihumibacter sp.
TTCCAGGGCGGCGCCATCCTGGATGGCGCCTGTTTCTATGTGAAAAGGCAGGTCGGCCGGCTTTTGCTTGTCAAAACCGGTCACAACGAAAAGGTCGTTGAGCAGGGTGCCTACGAGCGAACCCACTTTGCCCAAACCGACAACAGCGATATTTTTCATATTAAATTATGGTTATATACAACCAAGCCCCAACGGGCCGGCAAAATAGGCAGAATTACAGACATGGTACAGGGAACAGGCGGAGAAAAAGATCAGGGCACGTTGGCGCAGGCCGATCGAAGAAACGACAGGTAGGCGCCAAAGATCCTGGGAGTCCAATTCATGCCCGATTAGTACATTTGAGGTAGCGTCGAAATTACGGCATTACGACAAAAAAATGCCGGCTGTTCCATATTTTTTTACTACCTTTGCCCACCTTTTAAAAGGGTACTCATGAGTAGCAGAAGGGAATACGATATCGCTTTTGTAGGATTGAAGCCCGGCATTCACGAGTACAGCTACGATATTACCGATCGTTTTTTTGAGGAGTATAACGAACAGGATTTCAAAAATGTAGATGCGCAGGTGAAGCTGACGCTCGACAAAAAGAACGGGTTCATGCTCCTGAAATTCGAGGTAGGCGGAAAGGTGGAGCTGACCTGCGACCGTTGTGGCAGCAACCAGTTGCCCTGGGATTTGTGGGATGAGTTCAATATCGTGGTAAAGCTGGTGGAGAACCCGGAAGAGATGAACGAGCAGGAGGAAGACCCCGATGTATATTATATCTCGCGCGGGGAAAGTCACCTGCATATTGCCGACTGGCTTTACGAGTTCATTGTGCTGAGCATTCCGATGCAGAAGATGTGCCCGGAAGAAAAGATCGGCCAGCCTTACTGTAACCGGGAAGCGCTGGAGATGCTGAAGAAGATGGACCGGTTGAATGGCGAGGACGAAACGCAGACGGCCAATCCTTTGTGGAAAGGGCTGGAAAAATTCAGGGACCTGGACAATTAATTTTGAATATTATAAACAGTTGAAAGATGCCAAATCCGAAACGCAGACACTCACAGCAACGCAGTGCAAAGAGAAGAACGCACTACAAGGCAGCCGCAGCTACTTTGAGCACCGACAGCACTACCGGTGAACTGCATGTTCGTCACCGTGCCCACGTGAGCGAAGGAAAGCTGGTTTACAAGGGTAAAGTGGTGGCGGAGAAATCTCCCATCAAGAAGTAGGAAACCAAGTTTTTTCAGATAGATTGCCGGAGATGACGATCGGTCTTGACATGATGGGTGGAGATTTTGCACCGCTCGAAGCGGTGAAGGGGCTCCAGTTATTCCTGTCAGACAATGATGCTCCGGCAACTGTATTTTTATTCGGCGACGAAGCCGTCCTGCAGCCCCTGCTGCAGGAATATGCCATTCCCGCCGGCCGCTACCGGATCGTACATGCCCCGCAGGTGATCGGCATGCACGAACACCCGACCCGGGCCCTTAAAGAAAAACAGCAGTCGTCGATCGCCATCGGCTTCCATTACCTGGCGCAGGGCAAGATCGACGCTTTCATCAGCGCCGGCAATACCGGCGCCATGCTGGTAGGCGCGCTTTACAGCCTTAAATCGATCGAAGGGGTATTAAGGCCCACCATCTCCACCATCATCCCCAAAGAAAACGGTCAAACCGGCCTGTTGCTCGACGTAGGGCTCAATGCCGACTGCAAGCCCGAGAACCTGAACCAGTTTGCCGTGCTGGGCTCTTTGTATGCAAAGCATATACTGGGTATCGCGCAGCCGCGCGTGGGGCTGATCAATATCGGTGAGGAAGAAGGCAAGGGTAATATACTCGCCCAGGCCGCTTATCCCCTGCTGAAAGAGAACGACCGGATTCATTTCGTGGGCAATGTAGAGGGCCGTGATGTGCTGGTCGACAAAGCCGATGTAATGGTTTGCGAGGGCTTTACCGGCAATATCATTCTCAAGCTGGCCGAATCCATTTACGAGATTACCCACCGCAAGGCCATCAGCCACGAATATTTCGAGCGGTTTAATTTCGAAGCCTATGGCGGTACGCCGGTACTGGGTGTCAATAAGCCCGTGATCATTGGCCACGGCATTTCAGGCGCGCGGGCTTTCCAGAATATGCTGAACCTGTCGGCCCGCATGGTGCAAAGCGATCTTTTTGCCCAGATGCAGGCCGCTTTCCGACATTGATCTTTCCATGCAGGCCATCATACATTATTTCCAGGAGTTTTTCCAGGGAACGAACCGTTCTTTCCTGGCCGCCTGCACCCTGCTGGCAGCCGCCCTGCTCATTTGTAATTACCGCTGGGGCATCGAGCCCCGGTGGCTGGCTTCGCTCCAGCCACGCCCCTTCCGTTTTGCCGGCTTTTACCTGTTGTACCTGCTCGCTTTCGGCCTGCCCTGGCTGTTTTACCTCGTTTGGGTAAAACCGGCTGCTTACAGTCATTGGCTGCTGCTTTTTATATTGCTGGCGCCGGCGGTATTTGCGCTGAAAATGTCGGCCGGCGGCTGGGGCGGCTGGATCAGGCAGGCGGTGACGGGTGCCAACGGGCGTTTCCTGGCAGCGGTGGCCGACTGGCCATTGCGGTTGGTCATTACCGTTAGCGTGCTGTATGTGCTGTACCGCCTGTTTTCGGGCGGATGGCCGCTGCCGGCGGGCGAGGCACACGGCGGCAGGTTCTCCGGCGACCTGGGGCTAACGGCTGCTCATTTTTCGGCATGGCCTTACCTGGCTTTGCTGGCGGCCATGATCCCGCTGGTGGCTTTTGCCGCCAGCCAGCCTTCGTTCCTGCAAGCCTATCCCAAGGTAAAGCTGCTGCAGTTCCTCGCACCCGGCGGGCCGTCGTGGTGGCAGCAACTGGTGTATGAAATGGCGTACGGACTCGATTTCGTGGGCATCGAGCTTTTTTTCCGCGGCTTCCTGGTTGTATTCCTCTGCCGCTGGCTGGGGCCGGCGGCCGTGCTGCCCATGGCCGTGTTTTATTGCTCCATTCACTTCGGCAAGCCCCTGCTGGAATGCATCTCTTCTTATTTCGGCGGTATGGTACTGGGCGTAATCGCCTGTTATTCGCAATCGGTGCTGGGCGGCATCCTGGTGCATATAGGCCTGGCCTGGATGATGGAAGCCGCTGCCCTGGCTGGCTCATACCTGCAGGCCGGGAAATAATCAATTCGTACTTTTATACGAATTAATAACCGATTCGTATAAAAATACGAACCACATAAATATTCGTACTTTTATACGAACCTGTTCATAATTCGTACTTTTATACGAACTGAATGATTATTCGTATTTTTATACGAATTGGCTTAATATTCGTATATTCATAGCCAGAACAGGTTTTTTTATGGCAAATACCATCGCCGCCATACTTACGGGAGACGTTGTTAACTCTACCCGCATCAGCACCAGGCAGTCCCGCCGGCTCACCGATGCGCTGGCAGCGCTATTCGGCCGCCGCAGCCACGAATTCTACCGGGGCGACAGCTTCCAGGTGCTGGAGCCCGATCCCGCCAACGCCCTTCGCCTGGCGATGCAATGCCGGGTGCTGGCGCTACAAGTAAAATCCAAGCACGCTGCCGTCCGCTCCGATATCCGCATCAGCATAGGGCTGGGGAAAACCGGCAGGCCGACCGCCAAACCGGGGCTTGCCAGCGGAGAAGCCTTCCTGTTGTCGGGCCGCAGCTTCGATACCCTCTCGGCATCAGATAAGCGGTTATCCATTTCCGTTA
>JBDHYM010000254.1:0-3719 GCA_039811405.1 Flavihumibacter sp.
AGGCAGAATGTTGACTGCGGGGTCGGCGCCTGGCGCAAAAGAGAACCGGGCCGCATTGGTACCGGGAAAACTGAAATCTTCGGACTGGCCATGAATGACCGGCGCATGGCGCACGGCGGCTGGGCGCCCGACAGCATGGCAGCGGTTATAAAAGTGGAAGATGCGGCCGGCAAGCTGAAAGGCGTGTTCGTCAATTATGGTTGTCATCCTTCGGCGCTCGATTTGCACAACCTCGAATTCACCGAAGACTGGCCCTATTATACCATCAAGGCCATTAAAGAGAAAACCGGCAGCGACGTAGTGGTGGGTTACATACAATCGGCGCAGGGCGATGCCAAAGTGGGTTATATGGCCGAGCTGTCGGCCGTGGGCGCCGACATGAACGGCATCCGGTCGTTCAGCTTTGCGGAAAAAAAAGGCCGCATACTGGGCGACGCGGTCAGCACATTGCTCGACAGCATCAGCACCAGCGGCGATCTTGCCGTGAAAGCGGTGTACGAAAAATTCCCCTTTCCCCGCAGAACAACTTATCCGTACACATACGCTGAGGCGCTGCGCTGGAAAGCTGCTGCGTATAAAAAACTGGCGGAAGCTGAAAAGCAGGTGGGTATAACAGTCGGCCGGCGCCAGTTCGACTTCTACAAAGTGGATTGCTGGCTGGCCGACCAGGCCGTGAACGTGTCGCAGGCGGTGGAAGCGAACCCGCATCCCGAGCCCGTGATGATGGCGATGCAGGGACTGCGTATCGGCGACAATTATTTTGTCACCTTTCCCAACGAGGTGTTCACTGAAATAGGGCTGGGCGTCAAGAAAGCATCGCCGCATCCGAACACTTTCGTGATCGGCGTAGCAGGCGGGCATATGGGCTATATTCCCACCAAAGCTGAATTCCTGGAGCAAGGATATGCTGCCAACGGCAGCCCTTTTTCACCCGATTGCGAAGAAGTGCTGCTAAAAGCGTCGGCAAAGCTGATCGGCGCGCTCGACGGGCAATAATTATTCAACACGATGGGATTTTTCCTTTATAAAGCGTCATTATAGTAGAGCATGGAAAAGAAAACGGTAATAAAGAACGGCCGGGTAATAACACCCTTCCGCGTCATCGAACGAGGCAGCCTGCTGATCGACGGCGGAAAGATAGCAGCCGTGGCAGAAAACGATATAGACGTGGAAGGCGCAGAGGTGATAGATGCCGGCGGGCGGTATATTTCGCCCGGCTTCATCGACCTGCATGTGCATGGCGGCGGCGGTCATGATTTCATGGACGGCACAGAAGACGCTTTCCTGCAAATTGCGGCTACTCATGCCCGTTATGGAACAACGGCTATGGTGCCCACTACGCTCACCGCCGGGAAGCAGCAACTGCTGCAAACGCTCGACATATATGCCGCGGTCAAGAACCGGCCCGCTGCCGGTGCACGCTTTTTGGGCATTCACCTTGAAGGGCCCTATTTTGCGATGAACCAGCGCGGCGCGCAAGACCCGCGTTATATCCGCAATCCCGACCCGGCTGAATACAGGGAGATACTTGCCTATTCAAAAGACATCGTGCGCTGGAGCGCCGCACCTGAATTGCCGGGTGCGCTCGAGTTTGCACAGGTGCTCAAGGCGCATGGCGTACTGCCTTCGCTGGCGCACACCGATGCCATTTATGAAGAAGCGTTGCTGGGGTTTGAGCATGGCTACACGCTGGCCACCCACCTGTATTCTGCCATGCTGGGTGTAACCCGGCGCAATGTATTCAGGTATGCAGGCGCGGTGGAAGCCGCATTTTTGATCGATGCGATGGATGTGGAGATCATCACCGACGGCATTCACCTGCCGCCACCACTGCTGCAACTGGTATACAAGATCAAAGGACCGGCTAAAACAGCCCTTATCACCGATGCCATGCGCGCAGCCGGTATGCCCGAAGGCGAGAGCGTGCTGGGAAGCCTCAGCGACGGGCTCAAGGTGATCGTGGAAGACGGCGTGGCCAAACTGGCCGACCGCAGCTCGTTTGCCGGCAGCGTGGCTACCTGCGACCGGTTGGTACGCACCATGCACCACATGGCCGGCATCCCGCTGCCCGATGTGATACAGATGGCGACGCTTACGCCCGCCACCATCATGGGTGTACAGGGGCAAACCGGCAGCCTGGTGCCCGGAAAAGACGCCGACATTGTATTGTTCGACGATAATATCAACGTGCACAGCACGATCGTAAAAGGAAATATCATTTACCAGGCCCCCTAAAAAAAGGCACATGAAAACGTTTAAGAAAGACAAGCTGACCGTACAGCAATACCCCAGCCGGCAGGAGATGGGAAAAGCCGCTGCCGACGCCGTGGCGGCGAAGATGAATGAACTGCTGCGGGAAAAAGAATACATCAATGTCATCTTTGCCTCCGCCCCCTCGCAGAACGAATTCCTGGAGCACTTGCGGCAGTTGCCCGTACCCTTCGACCGCATCAATGCCTTCCACATGGATGAATATGTAGGGCTGCATCCCGATGCGCCGCAGGGTTTCGGTAACTTTCTGAAAGACCGGCTCTTCTCTTATCATTCCTTTCGTTCGGTGCATTACATCAATGGCAATCACCCCGATCCCCAGGCTGAATGCGAACGGTATGCGCAGTTGCTCACGGCGCTTCCCACCGATATTGTGCTGCTGGGCATCGGGGAAAACACTCACCTGGCGTTTAATGACCCCCACGTGGCTTTCTTCGACGATCCTGAAATTGTAAAAGTGGTAGACCTCGATGCAGCCTGCCGGTACCAGCAGGTAAACGACGGTTGCTTTCCGACGCTGGAAGAAGTGCCCACCCATGCCATTACCATCACCATTCCACCGCTGATCAGGTCTACCTATGCGTATGCGATCGTTCCCGGTCCCGCGAAAGCGCAGGCCATTTTCCATACCCTGACCGAAGCGGTACAGGAAAACTATCCGTCGACCAAATTACGCGAGCACGACCACGCGATCCTGTTCATCGACGATAACAGCGCTTCCAAACTGCCATGAATACACTTATTGCCATAAGCCGCTGCTGTGTGGGAGGCCTGCTTTGTCTTTCCCTGCTGTCTTGCGGGCAGTCGCGCGGGAAAAAGAACGAGCAGCCCGTCCGCCTGGCCATGACCAGCGTATACACCGGTCAGCCGGTAACGGTCGACGGGCTGGCGGCAGCAGGAGAGTGGAGCGCTGCCGACAGCATCGTGGTGTACGACGATTCATTGCGCATTCCCAACCAGATCATCATCCGGTCGCAATGGGATTCGTCGTACCTGTATTTCCTGTTCGATGCGCGCGACAGCAACCTGCAGGCCATACAAACCATTCGTGATCATCCGCAGTTTGCGAAAGACGATATCATCGAATTTTTGCTCGATGCCAACGACGATCACGGCACCTGCTGGAACAGCGACGATATTATTTACCACATCAACCTGCTTGGGCAAACCAAAGACGATCGCGGCAACGACAGTTGCCGGTCAGACGCCCGCTGGAACGGGCTTGCTGCCATCGCCGCCAGCGTGTACGGCACGGTGAATGTGCCCGGCGATATCGATACCGGTTATGTAGTCGAAGTGGCAGTTCCCTGGCAGGAGATCGGGCGCGCGCCCGCGCCGGGCCTGGTGATCGGCGCCAATTTCGGCGGACAATCAGACGGTGTGTTTTACGATTGGGTAGATGCCTGGCCTTTCCGGCAGCCTTTTAAGTTCGGCACTTTGACATTAAC
>JBDHYM010000255.1:0-3703 GCA_039811405.1 Flavihumibacter sp.
CAGCCGTATAGCTCCAGGTGTATATCTTTTTTATCGTAACCGAGCGCGAGCAATCGTGCCCGGGCCTCACTGATCATGTCTTTCCATCCGCATAAAAAGAAACTGGCCGGATAGCTTCCCGAAGCTGATCCGGCTTTTTTTTGCCTGCAAAGCTCCTCGTACACCGCATGTACATAGCCGGTTCTGACCGGGAGCGCATTGCCCGTTTCCCGGCTGTAAACAGGATAATAATGAAAGGCAGGCACCTGTTCCACCAGCGCGTGCATCTCGTTCCGGTAAAGGGCATTGGAAAGATAGCGGCAACCGAAAATGAGGTGCAGGTCGCCGTGGGGAATATTATTCCGTAATATATGATGAACCATTGACCGGAAAGGCGCGATGCCCGTGCCGGTGCAGATCATCACCAGGTCTTTTTCAATGGGCTCGGGTAGTATGAATACACCCTGCGGCCCGCGAACCCGCAGCCGGTCGCCGGTCTTTATTTCTTCAAACAGGTACCGCGTGCCGGCGCCTCCGTCGAGCTGAACGATCACCAGCTCTATCAGGTTCGAGCCGTCGGGCCAGGAGGCAATGGAATAGCTTCTCCAGCGTTTATTCGGTTGTTCATGGATGGGCAGGTCGAGCGTAACAAACTGCCCGGGCTGGAAATCAAAACAATCCGTTTCTTCCATCCTGATCCAGAACCGCCGGGTGGCCGCCGCTTCATCTTCGATCCGCGTAACGACCCCCGTTTGCCATGGCTGCGGCATATGGTGTGTTTTACAGAAAGGTAAGCATTATAATTGTGGTAAATTTGGCCGCATCGTCATGCGAATCCTGAATATTTTCTTCATCGTTCTCTTCGTGTTTTCTGCTGCTTTGCAGTACAACGACCCCGACCCCTATGTGTGGGTACCGATCTATCTCTATGGCGCTTATATCTGTTATCAGTCGCTCAGCGGTATTTTCAAACCCCTCTTTTACGTGGCCGGGTGGCTGGTGTATGGCCTGTATGCGGCTTGGCTGTTCTTCGACAGATCGGGCGTATTGACCTGGATAAATCAGCACCATGCAGAAAGCATTGTAAGCACCATGAAAGCAGATAAGCCGTGGATAGAAGAAACGCGTGAATTCGGCGGACTATTATTATTAATCATTGCACTGGCCATTAACTGGATGTGGTGGCGGTTTAAAAAAACCAGATGAAGCTGTATCTGTACCTTTTATCGCAACTGGCCTTGTATACCGGATATGCACAAACGAAAATTGAAGGGAATATCCGCGATGGGCAAGACCGCGTTTTGCCGGGTGTAACCGTTCACCTGCTTAATACCGACCTCTATACGGCCAGTGACCGGCAAGGCCATTTTCTGCTCAACGCCGGTACAGGCAGCGAAGGGTTGCTCGTTTTCTCGGCCATCGGTTATGCCACCCGTGTGGTGCCGTTCAAACAGGGCGCTGATCTGCATATCATATTGAAAACAGTAAATACCGAGCTCGATGAAGCAGTGGTTACTGCAGAAAAAAGAGAGAGCCGGCTGGGCGACCTGCCCATTAGCGTGACCAGCCTCAATGCCCGGGAAATAAACCAGTTTCGCCTTTGGAACAGCAAAGACCTGACGGCCATTGTGCCCAATCTTTTTGCCGCCGATCCCGGCGATAAACGCAATGTAATGTCGCTGCGGGGCATTACCACCACCTCTTACGACCCCGCCGTGGTTACTTATATCGACGGTGTTTGCCAGTTCGGCCTCGATACCTATATCGCGCAATTGTTCGATGTAGAAAGGGTTGAAGTGCTGCGTGGTCCGCAGGGCACCCTCTATGGCAGGAATGCCATGGGCGGTGTGATCAATATCATTACCCGCCGGCCTTCCAATACAACCAGCGGTTTTGCGGAGGTCAGCCTGGGCGACTACGGGCTGCAGCGTTACAGCATCGGTGTGCAGGCGCCGCTGGTAAAGGACAAACTTTTCCTGCGGGCCGGCGGTCTTTTTGAGAAATCCGGCGGCTATTACACCAACGATTATGACAATAGCCGGTACGACAGGCAGCAGGCCTACAGCGGTCTCTATTCGCTCGAATACCGGCCGGGCAACCGCTGGCGCCTTTCGCTCGATGCCCGCCAGCAGGTGAACCGCAACCACGGCGCTTTCCCCCTGGTGATGGGCAAGGACGATGCTTTCGCTCATCCCTACCACCTGAATCAGAATGCCGCTACGCGGCTGATCGACAATACCTGGAACCTTTCGCTGACGGCCCGTTATACGGCACCAGGCTTCCAGGTGAGCTCACAAACGGCTTACCAGCAGAATTACCGGATCTATGCATCGCCCATCGATGCCGATTTTTCACCGATCGACGGTATTACCATCATCAACGACTACGGCCGGCGGTGGAATAACGTCAAGGTATACACGCAGGAGTTCCGGGTACAGTCGGCCGGTGCACCCGGCAGCCGCTGGCAATGGGCGGGCGGCGCTTTTCTTTTTTTGCAGCAGTCGCCGGTTAAGCAGGCCACCCGTTTCGGTGAAGACGGTGAGCTCGTGGGCGGTGGCGGCAAAAACTTTTCGCTGATCAATACCTCTACCGGTCACAACCGCGGTCTCGCGCTCTACGGTCAGGGCAGCTATCGTTTCCTGCCACGCTGGGAGCTGACCGCCGGCCTTCGCCTTGACCTGGAATCGCGCGAGCTGTCGGTGCGCGGCGATTACCAGGCCGATCCCGACCCCGATCCGGTGTATGCTTATCAGCCCGATACCAGCGCACGCGCTGCCTTTCACGCACTGAGCCCGAGGCTGAACCTGGCATATCACCTGGATGCGCAGCAACTGTTGTTTGCCGGTTACAGCAGGGGCTTTCGCACCGGCGGACTAACGCCTTTATCGGCCGATCCTTCCCAGCCCGCTTTGTATCCCTATCAGCCCGAATACAGCCATAGCCTGGAAGCCGGCTGGAAATGGCAGCACCCGAAGAACAAATTGTTTGCCACGCTGTCTGCTTTTTACAGTGTGGTGAATGATGTACAGGTGCCCACCCTCGTATTGCCCGACGCGGTGACCATTACCCGCAATACCGGCAAGCTGGTGTCGAAGGGAATAGAAGCAGAGCTGCAGGCACGTCCGCTGGCAGGCTTCGATATCCGCTACAGCTTCGGTTATACCGATGCAGCCTATGACCGGCTGAAAATAGCGGCCGGCGACGCTGAGGCCGATCTCGGCGGCCGGAAGCAGGTATTCACGCCCAATGTCAGTTCGATGCTGGCGCTGCAGTACCGGTACGCCTTTGCCCCCCGGCAGCAGTGGGCCCTGGTACTGCGCGGCGAATGGAAATACCTTGGCAAACAGTATTTCGACCTGGCCAATACCCTGCAGCAGTCGCCGTATCATTTGCTCAACCTGCGCGCAGGGGTAGAGAAAGGAAAGATCAGCCTGATGGGCTGGATCAGGAACCTGGCCGACAGCCGTTATATCGGTTACGCGTATGATTTCGGCGCCGTAAACCTGGCGCCGCCACGCACCATCGGCGCTACACTTGCAGCCAGGTTCTGATGCCGCGACGGATTTCTGTATATTTGCCACCCGGTTGACCTGCGGGTGAACCGTATTGTGCGTATGAATTTGGATCATTTGCTGGATCTGTATGTGAAAGACGGCCGCCTTTTTCAGTTGGCCGACAGACTCGGCTTGTCTCAACCCCAGCATATTGTACTGAAGCAGCTCAG
>JBDHYM010000256.1:0-3682 GCA_039811405.1 Flavihumibacter sp.
TGCCTGCTGGCGAGAAAGTTGTCGGAGGCAGGCGTGCGTTTTGTACAGTTGTATCACCAGGGCTGGGACGGCCACGGCAACCTGCCGGGCGAGATACGGGGGCAATGCCTCGATACCGACCAGGCTTCGGCGGCACTGATCACCGACCTGAAGCAGCGTGGCCTGCTCGATGAGACCCTGGTCATCTGGGGGGGCGAATTCGGCCGTACCAATTATTGCCAGGGTACGCTTACCAAAGACAATTACGGCCGTGACCACCACCCGCGTTGCTTCACCTTGTGGATGGCCGGCGGGGGTGTAAAACCCGGCGTATACGGTGAAACAGATGAGTTCGGCTACAATATTGTCAGCAACCCGGTGCACGTGCATGATTTTCATGCCACCATTCTGCACCTGATGGGACTCAATCATGAAGAGCTTACATTCAAACACCTGGGCCGGCGCTATCGGTTGACCGATGTAGCCGGCACCGTGGTAAAAGACCTAATCAAGACCTGATGCAAAGAAGGCATTTCGTACAGCAAAGCGCATTGTCGGCCGCGGCCCTTATGTGCGCACCGCTCATGGACAAAGATCCTGTGCTGGGCCAGGCGCAGAAACGTTACCGGCTCGATACACAATGGAGCAGGGCCGACGCCACCCGCTATCCTGTTAAGGACTGCCATGAAATGGTGCAGGACAGCAAGGGCAATATATTATTGCTGACCAACGATACGCACAACAACGTGATCGTATATAGCAAAAAAGGCAGGGTGCTGAAAACCTGGGGCACCAGCTACCCGGGTGCCCACGGACTTACACTTTTCAACGAGAACGGAACCGATGTGCTGTTTATCTGCGACAACAGCCGGCACCAGGTGATCAAGACGACCATCGACGGAAGAGAGTTGCTGGTGCTCGACTATCCCAGGGAAAGCGGATTATACGCCAAGGCCGAAGAATATATTCCCACCGAAACCGCTATTGCCGCCAACGGCGATATTTATGTGGCTGATGGATATGGGAAAGATTTTATTCACCAATATGATGCCGGTGGCCGGTATGTCAAAAGCTTTGGGGGGCGTGGCGCTGAAAAGAGCAACCTGTTGAATGCACATGGCGTTTGTTTCGATACCCGCGGTGGCGGCAAGCCCACGCTGGTTGTTACATCGCGACAGGAGAACGCCTTCAAGCGATACGATACCGATGGCAATTACCTTGAAACCATCGCCCTGCCTGGCGCCTGGGTCTGCCGCCCGGTGATCAGGGGCGATTACCTGTATGCGGCGGTATTGCAATCGAACAACCGCCAGGGAAAAAGCTCCGGTTTTGTGACTATACTCGATAAAGACAATAAGGTGGTATCGAACCTGGGCGGAACTGCACCCGTGTACAGCAACGACCAGTTGCAGGAAATGGAACAGTCCACCCCCAATTTCATTTACCCGCATGATGTGTGCATCGACGACGACGAATGTATCTATGTGGCGCAATGGAATTCGAACCAGCTTTATCCGTTTAAATTATCGCCGGTCATTTAATGCGTTACGCCCGCTCTATTTTATTCAATGCCTGTTTTGCAGCCAATTGCCTGCTGGTTTTTCTGCTGTTGCTGGAAGACCGGCTGCTGATCCCGTCGTGGCTGCAGGTGGCGGGCAGGATGCATCCGCTGGTGCTGCATTTTCCCCTCGTGCTGGTACTGCTGGCCGCGATCTGGGAAATGCTGATTGGTTTCAGGTGGTTCCACACTTCGGATGGTGACGCCATTGGCGACACCCTGCTCTTGTCGGCGGCATTCACTTCGGTGATTGCCGCGTTGATGGGTTTCTTTTTGTCGCGCGAGCCGGGTTATGACGCGGCGCAGATCGCCCTGCACAAATGGTCGGGTGTCGGCCTGTCGCTCTGCTGCCTGCTCTGGTACCTGCTTCGTACGGTGCTGCGCCGGCAGCGCTGGCGGGTGGCAGCCGCATCATTGCTGTCGGTGCTGGTGCTGTTGCTGGCCGGTCACGAAGGCGGCATCATTACCCACGGCGAAAATTTCCTGCGGGCGCCTGCCGCCGGTGCCGAAGCAGCAGCAGTGGTGCCTTTTGAGCAGGCTGAATTATTTGCACACGTGATCCGGCCCATTCTCGCCGAAAAATGTGTGAGCTGCCACAACCCGTCGAAAGCAAAAGGCGAACTGGTGCTCAACAACATCGCGTCGATACTCAAAGGTGGCAAGAGCGGTGTTTTGTGGGATACCACGGCGGCTGATCTCGGCCTGTTATTGCGCCGCATTCACCTGCCGCTGGAAGAAGAAAAGCACATGCCGCCCAAGGCAAAACCCCAGCTCACGCCCGAAGAAACGGCTATTTTGTTTTACTGGATCAAAGCAGGCGCCGACACCAGTCTGAAGCTGGCCGATCTTCCGGAAACCGACAGTCTTCGCCTGCTTACGGCCGGTAAATTCGGCAACAGCGGCGTGGAGCCATATGCTTTTGCACCGGCCGATGCGGCGCTCATCGACAAGCTCAATAACCACTACCGGCTGGTGGCGCCCGTTGCGGCGAATTCACCCGCGCTGGATGTTCGTTTTTACGGTGCCGGTCAATACAGTGCTGCCGCTTTGAAAGAATTGCAGCCCATCGCCCCGCAAATGGTGTCATTGCACCTCGACAATATGCCTGTTACCGATGCCGATTTGCAAATCATCTCCGGCTTCAGCAACCTTCGGCAGCTCCATCTGTCAGGCACTAAAATAACAGGTGGCGCGTTGGGCGCCATCAAAACACTGCCGCAATTAAAAATATTGTCCGTATCAGGCAGCGCGGTGAGCTATGATGCGTTGAAGAACCTGGCCGGCGCTCCTGCGCTCCGCACGGTATATTGCTGGAACCTGGCCGGCGCCGCCGCAACGCTTGGGGTGCTTCAAAAAACGCAGCCTGCCATAAGATGGGAAAACGGCTATAGTGGCGATACTGTTTTGCTTACGCTGAGCGCGCCGTTGATTGAAACGGAAAACCTGGTGTTCAGCGATACGATGTCGGTGTCGGCCAAACATTATATCAAGGATGTAACGCTGCGGTACACGCTCGACGGTACGGAGCCCGACAGCAGCAGCAGCCCGTTGTATGACAAGCCCATACACCTCCAGGCGTCTGCCCTGGTAAAGCTGCGCGCGTTTAAAAAAGGCTGGCTGGGCAGCGTCGCCGCGAGCCGCCAGTTCTACCAAAAAGGACTGACGCCCGATTCTGCCTGGTATGGCAGCCTGCCCGATTCGGCTTACCGGAAAAGGGGCGTGGAGCGGTTGTTTGATGGCGAGAAAGGAGGCACGGCTTACAGCGCCGCACCGTGGACGGGCTTTCGACAGTCGCCCCTGGTGCTGCATATGACCTTTGAAAAACCGGTTGTCGTGCAGCGGATAGGCATCAGCGTGCTGGAAGACATCGGCAGTTATCTTTTTCCGCCGCAACTGATCGAAGTATGGGGCGGCGACAAAGCGCCCCTTCGGCTGCTCGGCAAGTTGCAGCCCTCGCAGCCCACCAAAACAGCGCCAGCCGATATCCGGTTGTATGAACTGGGTTTCAAGCCGGCCACCCTTACTAAAATACAGCTAAGGCTGACCAATCTCCAGCGGATACCCGCATGGCATGCAGGCAAAGGAGAAAAAGGCTGGCTTTTTACTGACGAGGTATTCATACATTAGCAGTATGACCAGCTACGA
>JBDHYM010000257.1:0-3678 GCA_039811405.1 Flavihumibacter sp.
GCCGTGTGCCCGAGCGCATACTGGAGTCGCCGGTATCGATCGAAAGGGTGAGCGCCAACGCCATTAAAGTATCGCCCGCCGCGAGCTATTACGATATGGTAGGCTCGCTGAAGGGGGTCGATATGGTTACTTCATCGCTCACTTTTAAAACGCCTACCACGCGCGGTTTCGCGGGCAGCGGCAATACCCGCTTCAACCAGTTGGTCGACGGGATGGACAACCAGGCGCCCGGTCTTAATTTCTCGGTGGGCACCATCATCGGGTTAAGCGAGCTCGACGTAGATAACATGGAACTGCTTCCCGGCGCCTCGTCTGCCTTATACGGGCCGGGCGGTATGAATGGTACGCTGCTGGTGTCGAGCAAGAACCCTTTCAAATACACCGGACTTTCCTTCCAGGTGAAAGAAGGCATCATGAATACGGACAGCCGTTATCGTGACGCCAGCGGTTATCATAACTGGGCGGTTCGCTGGGCGCAGAATGTCAACGACCGCTTTGCGTATAAGATCAATGCCGAGCTTATCCAGGCCAAAGACTGGCTGGCAGCCGACAAGCGCAATTATGCGGCGCGCTCTTCGGGCCGGGGTTATGTTACCCCCGGCACGCGCGCAACAGACCCCAACTACGATGGAGTGAATGTTTACGGTGATGAAACGACGATTAACCTCACTTCCGCTGTATTCCCTTCGGTAGCGGCGGCGGCGCCTTTCCTGGCGCCTTATATTGCCGGTTTCGGCAACCGCCCCATCAATGTGTCGCGCAGCGGATATAATGAAAAGGATATCATCGATCCCAATACCCTGAACTTTAAGATCGGCGGCGCCCTGCATTACCGCATCACCGAAAGGCTGGAAGCGGTGCTCGCCGGTAACTGGGGTACGGGTAATTCGGTGTACACGGGCAGCGATCGCTATTCGCTGAAAGATTTCAAGATGGGCCAGTACAAGCTGGAGCTGAACAGCCGCAACTGGTTTCTGCGTGCGTACACCACCCAGGAAAATGCGGGACAATCATTCAATGCCACCGTTACCACCCAGTACACCAACGAGGCCTGGAAACCATCGACCGTTTGGTATCCCGAATACGCGCAAACATTCCTGGCTGCCATGCTGGCCGGCGCCGACGAAGCTACGGCACATGCGCAGGCAAGGGCTTATGCCGACCGCGATCGCCCGGCCGCCAATTCTCCCGCGTTCAAAACCTATTTCGACCAGGTGCGGAGCGTGCCTATTTCGCAAGGCGGCGGACTGTTCATCGAAAAATCGGATCTCTATCAACTGGAAGGCCAGTACAACCTGTCTGACGTAACCGGCAAGGTGGCCGATGTGCTGGTAGGCGCCAATTACAAAACCTATGTGCTGAATTCGGAAGGAACCTTGTTCGCCGATTCTGCCGGCCGCATCAAGATCCATGAAGTCGGCGCTTATATACAAGCCACCCGCCGCCTGTTCCAGGATAAGCTGAAGCTTACCTTCTCGGGCCGCTACGATAAGAACAATAATTTCGAAGGCAAGTTTACACCGCGTGCAAGCGCCGTGGTTACCGTGGCGAAGAACAACAATATCCGCCTGTCTTATCAGACCGCTTATCGGTTCCCGTCCACGCAGCAACAGTACATCGACCTGACCATTGGCGGTGGTATCCAGCTGATCGGCGGTAACAAGAGCTTCCGCCAATATTACGGATTCGACAAGAATGCGCCTTATGAGATTACCAGTCCCGGTACGGCATATGCTTTCCCCACTTTCAAGCCCGAGTCGGTAAGCTCTTATGAGCTTGGTTACAAAGGGTTGCTGGCCAACGGCAAGCTGCTGCTCGATGCCTATGGTTATTATGGCAAGTACACCAATTTCATTGCCCGTACGCTGATTGCGCAGCCGGCCAGTGCCGGGGCGCCGCCCGCGGCTTCCGACCGCCGGTTTTCCGTTCCTGTCAATATTGCCGACGACGTAGTGACTTACGGGTTCGGTCTTGGTTTCGATTATCGTATTTACCAGGCGCTGACGTTCAGCACGAATTTCTCTTCCGACCGGCTGGATAAAGTGCCGGCCAACTATACTTCGTTCTTCAACGCGCCGAAATACCGGGTGAATGTTTCGCTGGTCAACAGCGGTTTTGGAAAAGACAACCGTTTCGGCTTTGGCCTTACCTACCGCTGGCAGGATGCTTTTTACTACGAAGGCGATTTTGCCAATGGCGAAGTGAACGCAATCCAGACCCTCGATGCGCAGGTGAGCTATAAAGTAGGTGCCGCACACCGCTCAGTCATCAAACTGGGTGGCAACAATATTCTCAACCAGTATTATTTCAATGCGGTAGGGAACAGCTTTGTAGGCGGCCTTTATTATGTGTCATTTGGTTATAACATCTTCTAAAACGCATTGTATGTTCAGTCATATCAGAAATATTACCAAGGGCCTGCTGCTGCCCGCCCTGCTGGTGGGTCAGTTGGTAGCCTGTAACAAAATACCGGGCGTGGAAGACATACCGGCCACCACGCCGTCGGGTGAATCGATTGCCGACATCATTGGCAAAGACGCCAACTACTCGGTATTGAAAGCCGGGCTGACGCGCGCGGGCATGATGGCAACGCTGGCCAATAAAAGCAGCAAACTGACCTTGCTGGCGCCCGACAACGACGCCTTTGCCCTGGGTGGTATCAACGAAACGGTGATCAACGCCCTGCCGCTCACCCAACTGGTGCCGCTGCTGCAATACCATGTTATTCCCCAGGCCCTGCCTACCAGCGGTTTACCGACAACAGCCGCCAACCTGCAAATGCCGACCTTGCTGCAGCCCTCTTCCAGCCCCCTGTTCAAAATGAGCACCTTTCCCGCAAAAAATGTAATGGGTGCTTTCGTGAACAATATCCCGCTGAAAGCGACAGACCTGGTGGCTGCCAACGGGGTTATTCATACCACCTATGCGCCGGTGATGCCGCCGTCGCAGATGATGCGCGGTTTGATTCACGGCGATCCCGAACTGACTTTATTTGAGGCGGCGGTAAAGCGGGCGTCAGACGGGCAGACCGGTCTTACCCTCGATTCCCTGCTCAATTATCCTTATCCCAACCTGACCATTTTTGCGCCGACCGACGCGGCGATGGGCCAGGTGCTGACCGCGCTGGGACTGCCTGTTGATCCCGCTGTGTTTGCGATGCTGCCGGTACAAACCGTGCAGGGGCTGGTAGCCTACCATATTTTGGGAACCAACCGGGTGCCGGTGCAGCGGTTGTTTACGGTTAATTTTCAATCGGCCACGTATGAAACCATGATCGGGCCGTCGCCTTATCCCGGCGTGCAGATAGACATGAGCAATCCCCTGGCGCCAACGATCAAAGGGGCCGTTAACCCCAGCGCTTCGCATTTGGTGGGCGCCAACCTGCATGCCGTAAATGGCGTGCTGCACAAGATCGACCAGGTGTTGCTGCCGCAACCTTTTTAATGACAAAATAATGAAGAAAGAGCCCCGGTTGCCGGGGCTTTTTTTTCCGACATGAATGGTTAGCTTTGTATAGGTAACCCTTTTTCTGAACACATAAGCAGCTGATATGAATACAGTCAACGATATCCTGATACATAAGTCATTTCAGAATAACATTATTGATGCCGGCGAAAAAGTGATCGATGCGCTTGCTGCATTGAAAGCCGTGAACCTGAGTTACCTGGTGGTGAAAGA
>JBDHYM010000258.1:0-3627 GCA_039811405.1 Flavihumibacter sp.
TATGTATTTGGAATAAACGCTTCTTTCTAAAAAGCAAAACGAACATCATTATGAACATTCATATCAATATAAAACCGGGAAGGGCCGCGCTGGCGACCTGCCTGTTTGCGGGGCTGCTGCTGACCAGCTCTTGCGAAAAAGGACTCGAGTACAAAACCTTTGGTGACCTTACCGATGTAGTGAATACCGCCGAAGGCGCAGTGGCCGCGGTGAATGCCGCCTATACCGGGCTTGCCGGCGGCAGCGACTGGCAGGGTGGCTGGACAGCCGGCACCTATAGCTGGCGCGTGCAGGCCATGATGACCACCGACGAAGGCGTCTGCGCCTGGGGCGGCGTTTGGCCGGTAATGCATACGCTCAACTACAATCCCGATTTCGACTGGGTTACGCATAACTATACCCGTTATATGCCCTATATCTCGCGCATTGCCATCGCGATCGACGGCATCCAGAAAGCGGACATCGCCGACGAGCTGAAAAGCCGTTATATCGGCGAACTGAAAGCGTTGCGGGCGCATTATGCACAATTACTATACTTCAATTACGGCCCCGTCAGCATTGTTACCGATCCCGCCGTTGCGGCTGATCCCAATGCGCCTTACCAGCCCCGGCCAACGAGCGCTGAAGCGGCGGCCCAGATCGAAAAAGACTATCTCGATGCCGCCGCCAGCTTGCCCGATAAATTCACGGGGCAGGACTATGGCCGTTTCTCGAAAGCGGCTGCCCTCACAGGATTGATGAAGCTCTACATGCACGAAAAAGACTGGACCAAGGCCGTGTCGGCCGGACAGCAACTGCAAGCCCTCGGATATGCGCTGGCAGACAACTACGAAGACAATTTCAGCATGCAGAACAAAGGCGGCAATTCGAAGGAAGTGATCCTGGCGGTGGTTTGCTCTCCCACGGCGGGTGACCAGTACACGAACATGTGGCTGGCGCATTCGCTGCCCTCTGATTATGTCGATCCTTCGGGTATTCCGCTGACGGCATGGGGCGGTTATAAAATGCGGTGGACGTCGTACGACAAGTTCGATCATGCAGATAAAAGGCTGAAGGTGCTGCTGGAATCGTATCCCACCGGCAAAGACGGGTCGGGAAACATCACCTATCGCAACGCCCGTACCGGCGGTGATATGGGTGCTGTACCGGTGAAGTTCGCCCCCGATCCGTCGAAGGCCAATTCGCAGAACAGCGGCGTGGACTTTCCCATTTACCGCTATGCCGATGTGCTGCTGATGCTGGCCGAAAGCCTCAACGAAGCGAACGGAGGCCCCACGCCCGAAGCCTATGCCGCGGTGAATGCGGTGAGAGCAAGGGCCGGGCTCGGCGACCTGGCCGCGGGATTGTCGCACGATGCCTTCCTGCAAAAATTGCAGGACGAACGCCTCTTTGAGCTTTGGGCGGAAGGCTGGCGGAAAGACGACCTGATCCGCTGGAATAAATTTACACAAAGGGCCATCGCCGACGGGTCAACAACGGCAGAAAGCTACAAAGTGCTGTTGCCCCTGCCCCGGTCGGTAGTAACACAAAGCAATGGCGTGATTGCCCAGAACCCGGGCTATCAATAAGCGGGATCCGGTTTTAGTCATACATGGAGGGCGCCTTCAGCAGAAGGCCCCTCTTATTTTTATTTATTTTAGTTTTCAAACCCATACAAGATGAAAGCGCGCCATTGTCCGTTTGATTTTTGCCTGCTGCTAACCGCCGGCCTTTGTTTACTCATCGCCACGAATGCTGCGGCGCAAACCGACAATACTGCCTGCATGCCCCAGCTACTGGGTACGCGCAACTGGATCCGGGTGCAGTGGAATAATTGTGCCTATCCCGGGCCGTGGAAACTGTATTGGTCTGCCGACGGTAAACGCCCCGCACAGCCGGGTGCTGTTTTGAAAAACGGCGACACCCGCTATTACATACAAAACCTGCAGCCCGAAACCGACTACGATATTTGGCTGGAGCCCGCCGGCGACACGCCGGCAAACCGGTTGCTGCATGGAAAGACCAGCACCATCCGCCATTGGACCTTCGACCCTCAGGAAGCCAGGCAGCTCGATATCGCCAGCTCGTCTGCCGTGCCCGAAGGCATGCAATTGTGGTGGCACGACGAGTTCAACGACTCGCTGCTGAACCGGAACAAATGGTCGACCAATTATTATTCAAGTATCGACTACCTGTACGGCATAAACGCCGCTGCGCTTAAAACGAATACCCTGCCGCAGCCGGCGTACCGGCTGAACGGATCAACCCTTACGCTGTTTACCAACGACTCGCTGCCCCGCGAAGTGTACGACAAGAAAAACGATAAAAAGATATCATCTATCCAGACATACGACTGGGCAACCAATGAGAACCTGCTCGATAACAGCCGCGGCGGCTATTTTGAAGTGCGGGTGAAAAGAAGCAGCACGGGCCAGCCCCGCGGACTGAACACGGCTTTCTGGTTCGACTCACCTGGTCCCGACCTGAAATATTACCTCGAAAAAGGAACATCGCTGAATGGCGTACAGGGAATAAGACCCCATGGCCAGGTTTTCGAGATCGATGTTTTCGAATACCTGAATGCGCAGTTCGTGCTGCACGGAAATGTAGATTCCAATGGCCGCTTTGTGCGCAACCTCGCCACTCATATTGCGGAAGGATTCCGGCACATCGACAACTGGGTGGTGCATGGCATATTATGGACGCCTGTATCGATCAAACATTATATCAACGGTCAGCTCATCAAAGAATACAGCAGCAAGCAGCAGATCTATTCACCGAATCATTTCATGAATGTATTCCTGGGCGCCTATGGCGGCGGCGGCTCGGTAAGCATGGAAGTGGATTATATTCGCGCTTACGGGTGGCCGTTAGAAGGTAATAATGAGCTGCCCAATGGCGGCGGCGAGTACGGCGATTTCATCACTCCCTGGGAAGGCAGCGCCGTTGTATCAAGCGACACGAAAAGAGGCGCACACAGTTTCCTGCTGCAGCCCGGCCAGAAACTGGAACAGTATGTGTACCTCGACCACTCCACTTCTTACAACCTCCGGTACTGGAGCCGCGGCGGCGCGCTGGCGGTTGAGATGAATAATATCACTCCCGTAACGGGTATTTTTGAAGACAGCGTAAAGCAGGCAACGCCAGCTTCGCGCCGCTTTAAAGCCCGCTCGCTCCACATAGCTACCGGCCCCGAACCATTGCAGAACAATAAAACCGTTCGCATCAGTTTTACGAACACTGGTAACCGGCCTGCGTACCTGGACGATATCACCATACAGAAAGCAGTAAACTAACCCTTTGCGTCTTTGCTCCTTTGCGGCCTTTGCGTGAAACAAACTTGCCAGCGTGTACGCGGGGTTCACGCAAAGGCCGCAAAGGAGCAAAGACGCAAAGAGGGATGGGAAGGCGCATAATAAAAAAAGCCAGTACCTTCGCCCGATGGCACATCCAGGCAGCCCTTTTCTCCTGTACTCCGACGGCAAGGGGCATATTTTTGAAGACAGTTCTCTTTATGCCACCGGCCGCAGCGGCTGGGATGTATATCCCGTGCCTGATGAAGACTGGATCGAGCTGCCCGAGGGCGGCAATTTATATGAGCTGCCCGGCCGTCGCGGTATCGGCATCGACGTGCACACGGGCGAGATG
>JBDHYM010000259.1:0-3624 GCA_039811405.1 Flavihumibacter sp.
ATGGGTTATGTGCTGAAAGAAAGCATCTGACGTGACCATTCGCACTAAAATCACCCTGCTTTTCACCTTCCTGGTGGCAATACTGTTATTGCTCACCGCCTTTTCCGTTTACTATTTCTCTTCGGTGCAACGGGCCGCCAGTTTTGAAACCAGGCTTTACGGCCGGTCGCACAATGTGGCGCAACTGTTCACCCTGCTCGGCGATTCAAGCCATGCGGTGATGCGGAAAATCGATTCAAGCAACGCGCCGTTTTATACGAATAAATCGGTGCATATCTATAGCACCAGCAACCAGCGTTATTATGCTTTCGACAGCCGTCCTTCCGACGATTTCACACTGAGCAGCGACCAGCTCAGGCATATCATCACGAGCGGTGAGGTAGCATTCAGGCTGGGCGACCGCGATGCGTTCGGTCAATATGAAAAAAACGGCAACCGGCCCTTTGTAGTAGTGGTAGCCGCAAAAGATACAGAAGGATATCTCTGGCTCAACAACCTCCGGAAAATCCTGATCGGATCGTGGTTTGCCGGCACACTGCTTAGTATGGCAACGGGCATTTTGTTCAGCCGCCAACTGGTACGTCCCATCACTTCGATCATCAAGGAAGTGCAAAACATCAGTACCCATAATCTCACCCAGCGCATCGACGCCGGCAGCGGCCAGGACGAGCTGTTTCAACTGGCCGATACATTCAACGATCTGCTCGACCGCATGCAGGAGTCATTCATGACCCAGCGCCGGTTCATCTCCAACGCCTCGCATGAATTGTCGACCCCCCTTACTTCCATTTCTTCGCAACTGGAAGTTACCCTGCAGAAAAAAAGAAACGAGGCCGAATACCAGGCAGTGCTGACGTCTATCAGGGAAGACGTGCAGCAGATGCGGCAGTTGACCAAAAGCCTGCTCGAGATCGCCAAAACAGGTCATAAGGGAAATATCGGGCTCGATGAGATCAGGCTGGATGAAGTGCTGATAAAAACCGTCGCCGCCGTTAAAAAGATCTCACCCGACTACCAGGTGATCCTCCACTTTGATGATTTTCCCGAAGACGAAAAAGACTTTATGGTTTTTGGCAATGCCGATCTTTTGTTCAGTGCTTTTTCAAACGTGATCGAAAACGGCTGCAAATATTCCACGGACCACAGCAGCCGGGTACACCTTCGCCTTTCGGGAAGTAATATACAGATCGATGTGGTCAACGCCGGCAATCCAATAGAAGCCGCAGAAATCGAGGCTGTCTTTCAGCCCTTTTACCGGGCCGCTAAAACCAGCCACGAAAAAGGTTTCGGCCTGGGGCTGGCCCTGGCGCGCCGTATTATCGGCATCCACAAAGGGCATATCAACGTGGTTCTCACCAACAACAACCAGGAAACGACCTTCCGCATAGAGCTCCCTACGCTGAAGAGTTTCCGGATTTAATTTCATTTTAACGGCGGTTTAATCGCAGCTTAACGGTTGCCCTACATATTTACCGCGTGGAAAAACTAGTTCACCAGCTATTGGTTGTGATCGATGATGTTGACAACTGCCAGAACCAGGTAGCACATGCCATTCGCCTGGCCGGCTTGCTGAATAGTGATGTGCATCTCCTGCACCTGCTACGGCCCGGGCCCGGCCGGAACCGGAAAGAAAAAGCAAGCGCCACGCTGGCCAAAATGCAGGGCAGGCTGATGCCGTTGCTGGGAAAGGGTCACCTGCTGCATTGCCGGTGCGTGCAGGCCGATGCCAACCGGTATGTACCGCAGTATTGTGAAAAATATGTGATCGACCTCGTGCTGCTGCAGCATCACCGGCCCCACGCCTGGAGCCGTCTGCTGTACAAAATAAATATGGAAAAGCTGGCCAAGCAACTGAGCTGCCCGCTGATAAACATCCCCGCCAGTTGCCAGCCCGGCGAATTCAAAAGCATTCTCTTACCGGTCACCGACCAGCTACCGCTGCGAAAGATGCAATTCATTTCTTTCCTCACCGGTCACCGGCAGGCAACGGTGTACCTGGTAGCAGATGCACAATGCCTGTTTCTGGAAAGAACGCGGCAATTGTTGTCAGAAAACACGGAACTCTCTGTAAAGCTGCTGCCGGTAAGCGGCAACAGCATCGCAAAGGCATCGATTGACTATGCGCAGGATCTCAGCGCAGCACTGATACTTGTCGAACCCGGCAAAGAGTGCCGTATGCCCGGGTTACTGAACCAGTTATTCGACCGTTTTATTTTTTCCGCATCGCCTGTTCCGGTGATGGCGGTATAACGTATAAACGCATTGAAGTCGGTTTTTTGTATGTTGGTTTTTTGGGCATGAGGCAGTCTGTGGAGACTGCCTCTTTTTAAAAGAAATACCCCAGTGCCAGGCAGATAGCAACGATCACCGGCGACGGCAGCCGCGAATATAAAAGGAGCGCCCAGCTTCCCGCAATAACAGCCACATTCATCAGTCCGTGCTCGGTCCATTCATGCAGGGAGATGTCTTTGAGCATATATACCGACGACGCGATAAGGATACCTACCACCGTTGCATTGATTCCTTCAAGCGCCCGGAACACCACCGCATATTTTTTCAGGTTGTTCCAGATAGGGTAAAAGAACAGCACCAGGAAAAGGCTGGGCAGAAAAATGGCGACCGATCCGATCACGCAGCCCGCCACCTGCCAGGCCACGCCGCGGTCGTTCATCGCCATGCCGCCCATGAACGAGGCGACCGAAAAAACAGGTCCGGGCATGGCGCGCACCATGCCCGCACCGGTATAAAAATCGTCGCGGTTGATTTTCACCACGTTGGGATTGACCCGGACCACCTTCTCCGACTCGGGCCTGATCACAAACTGTTCGTACATCATGGCGATGAGCATTTGTCCGCCGCCAAACACCAGGCTCCCGAAACGATAGGTGTTCTCGAACAGGTTGATCGGCCGGCGATTGGGCCAGTTCTGCTTCCTTGCCTGCTCACTGAGCAAACCCGCCAGCGCAAACACCACTACAAAAAGCCAGATATTGCCCCAGTTGATCTTGCGGGGCTTCTCGTGCCCCTGCGGAATACGTTTGTCGCTCAGGTTGGTGACAAATCCACCTACAACAATCAACAGCGGTATCATCCAGGGAATTCTGAAGAACGCAAACGTAAGCACGCCCGTCATGATCATTATTACACGGGTAATGGTGTTATGGATCGACATCCTGAATGCCACCATCGATGCATAGCCGAGGAACCCGATGGTCATCGGTGCGATATAACGGAACAGCTTTACTTTCATCGACTGGCTGTCGAAATAGCGAACTAGGAAGCTGAGCGCACCCATCAGCAGGCAGGCGGGTAAAATCCAGATCAGCAGGGTCAGCACCGCCAGCGGCACGCCGCCGCGTTTATATCCTATCAGCGTGACCACCTGGGTGGAAGAGGCGCCGGGAAGCAATTGACAAAAGGCATTGTATTCAACCAGCTCTTCTTCATTGATGTCGCGGCGGCGATGCACAAATGTTTTCAGCATCATGCCGAAATGTCCCTGCGGGCCGCCGAACGCAGTAAGGCTGTACAGGAATACAGCCTTCAAAAAAGGAAGATGCCGCATAAGGACCATGGCAATAAAATTATTCAATTATTACCGGCCGCAGAGTTTATTATAAGCAC
>JBDHYM010000260.1:0-3510 GCA_039811405.1 Flavihumibacter sp.
GCCGTGGTTATACACCCGAAAGCCTTCGTGATTTTTGTGATCGTATCGGCATTGCCAAAAGAGAAAACCTGGTAGATGTTTCCCTGCTTGAATTCTGTATCCGTGAGCACCTGAATAAGATCGCCCTGCGGCGGATGGTGGTGTTCGATCCGCTGAAAGTGGTGATAACGAACTATCCCGAAGGGCAAACCGAAATGCTGCAAAGCGAAGAGAATCCCGAGGCGGAAAAGCCGGAATACCGCGACCTGCCTTTTAGCCGGGAGCTCTATATCGAACGGGAAGATTTTATGGAGAACCCGCCTAAAAAATACTTCAGGCTGGCGCCCGGCCAGATGGTTCGCCTGAAAAGCGCCTATATCATCCGTTGCGACGAAGTAGTGAAAGACGACAACGGACATATTACCGAACTGCATTGCTCTTATATTCCGGAAAGCCGCAGCGGTTCAGACACTTCGGGCATTAACGTGAAGGGAACGCTTCACTGGGTGAGCGTTCCGCAAGCCGTGAGCGCCGAAGTGCGGCTGTACGACCGCCTTTTCCGCGTGGAAGATCCCGGTAATGAGGAAGGTGATTTCAAAGACTATATCAATCCCGATTCATTGCAGGTGATCAGCCACGCCTATGCTGAGCCGGCCCTGCTCAAAAGCCGCTTCGACGACCGTTACCAGTTCCTGCGCAAAGGCTATTTCACCCTCGATAAAGACAGCTCGGAAGAAAACCTCGTATTCAACAGAACAGTGACGTTGAAAGATACGTGGGCGAAAGAACAGAAAAGGGTTTGAGGTTTGAAGTTTGAGGTTTGAGGTGCTGCCGCGTGTGTAATAAACAAACAGAAAAGGCGACTTGCAATTCATGCAAGTCGCCTTCTAATTAGGTATAGTAGCCTCGCGGCAGCACCTCAAACCTCAAACTTCAAACCTCAAACCCTTTACCCTTTTCTCTTCGCAAAATCAAACACGATATTGCAGAATGCTTTTACGCCCACATCGAGCATGCTGTCGTCTACATAGAAATCGGGCGTATGGTGGCCGCCGGTTTTCATCGGGTCACCGCCTTTGGGCATGCCGCCGAGGTTGAAGAAGAGGGCGGGCGTGTGTTCCCCGAAGAAGGAGAAGTCTTCTGCGCCGGTGGTCCAGTTGGATACGCGTGTATTGTTCTTGCCTGCGGCTTTTTCGAGCGAGGGCACCAGGCTGTAAGTGAGCGCAGAGTCGTTATAGGTAACCTGTGTTTTTGTATCGATCGAGAGTTCGATGCCGGCGTTGTTTGCCTCACCGATCTTGTTCACCATTTTCCGGATGCGGGCATGCACGTCTTTTTGCATCTGTGGATCGAGTGTGCGAAGCGTGCCTTCGAGGATGGCTTCTTCGGGAATGATATTAGACCGCACGCCGCTGTGGAATTTGGCAATGGTAACCACTACGGGTGCTTTCACGATGTCTTCCTGCCGGCTTACTATGGTTTGTAACCCGTTTATGATCTGCGCACCCACATTGATGGGGTCAACCCCCAGCCAGGGTGTCGATCCATGGGCTCCCTTGCCTTTGATCCTGATCGATATCCAGTCGGAAGACGCCATGAAGGCACCGGGCTTGTAACGTATCTGGCCTATTTCGAGTCCGCCGGCAATATGCAATCCTACTACGGCATCTACTTTCGGGTTTTCCAGTACGCCTTCTTTGATCATCAGCGGCGCGCCGCCTTCTTCATCGCCGGGGGCGCCCTCTTCGGCGGGCTGGAAGAAAAATTTGACGGTACCGGGCAGGTCTTTTTTCATACTGGCCAGCACTTCGGCGGTGGCCATCAGGATGGCGGTATGGGTGTCGTGCCCGCAGGCATGCATTACCGGAACGGTTTGCCCCAGGTATTCTGCCGTAACGGTCGATTTGAAGGGAATGTCGGCCCTTTCCTGTACCGGCAGCGCATCGATATCGGCGCGCAGCGCGATGACCGGTCCGGGCTTATCGCCTTTGAGGATACCGAGTACGCCGGTTTTGGCCACTTTGTCGTGCACTTCAATGCCGAGCGAGCGGAGATGGGTGGCAATGTATTCACCTGTTTTGACCTCGCGGTTGGAGAGCTCGGGATGCTGGTGGATATAGCGGCGCCATTCGATCAGTTTCGGCAAAATGGCTTTTGCTTTGGCGTCGATAACAGCGCTCATGTCTTTTTGCGCTGATGTTACCAGCGAAAGCAGCAGGCAGGCCGATAGCAGGGGTATATATGCTTTCATCTTGTTTTGGTTGACTATTTGTTATGCCATCAGCTTGCGGGCCTCGTGCCGGAGCGCTTCCTGCACCAGCGTATGCATGGAGCCCTGCGGCTGACTCAGGATCAGCTCCAGTATTTTTTTATTGAATTCGGCGCCGCTGGTGTCAGGCGGCAGGATGCCGGCCATCTGGTTGATGACATGCATGTTCTGGTCTTTCAGGGTGCGGATCGCTTCCCAGGCTTCGTTGCTTACGTAGATCTGCTGAGACAGGTTGTAGTCAAATTCCTGGCGAATGGTTTGAATAAGCAGCGACTGCATGTCGCGCATGCTGAGCCCCGGTTCGTTACAGCGGCTGATCAGGTTGGGCAGGGCAATCCTTTCCGCCAGTATCACCAGGCGTTCATAGGCCTGTAACTTGAGCTGCCGGGTGTTCAGGTGATCGGTCTCGGGCGGCGTAAGCTGTATGTTCTCCCCTTTTTTATCACGCATGTAGTAGAAGAAATAGAGTCCGGCGATTATTACCAACAATCCGAAAGCAATCAGGAACATCGTTGTCGTATCCATACAGGCCGTGTTGTGATCTTTAAGGCAGTAAAATTAGTGTTATTTTTGCAGCAAAGCGGAAGATCACTATGGAAACGACTATACCGGCGCCTGTTGCACTCACGGCCAGCGCCATCAAAGAAATTCAGCGATTGATGTCGGCGCCCGGCTTCGACAGCACCCAGGTATTGCGGGTCGGGGTGAAGGGAGGTGGCTGCTCGGGACTCAGCTATATGCTGGGTTTTGATCGTACCGATACGGCCGACGACCATTTTTCGATTGAAGGCATTCCCTGTGTAATGAACAAATCGCATGGCATTTACCTGGCGGGTATGGAGATCGATTGGCAGGACGGACTGAACAACCGCGGGTTCACCTTCCGCAATCCCAACGCAAGTAAAACTTGCGGGTGCGGAACGAGTTTTGCGGTGTAACTGGAAGTTTATGGTTTATGGTCTGTAGTTTATAGTTGCTGCCGCATGACAAGCTTACCTAACTAAAAGGCGACTTACACTAAATGTAAGTCGCCTTTTTATTTGTTTGCCACACACGCGGCAGCAACTATAAACTACAGATCATAAACCATAAACCAATCACGCTTTGCTGCCCGCCACCTTGCTAGCAGCCACCACCGGTTTATCGGCGTCTTCCAGGTTGGAATGACCGAGGGGCCGGTCTTTGGCGAAATCCACCAGGATGGGCGCCGCTACAAAAATAGAGGAATAACAGCCGGTAATTACACCCACCAGCATCGCGAA
>JBDHYM010000261.1:0-3502 GCA_039811405.1 Flavihumibacter sp.
CGGCTCAAAACCCAACAGGTGCATGCCCCTGAAAAGCCGGTCAAAATGAAAACCGGCAAGCAGCATTTCTTCCGACCTGCACCGGATCGTTTCGAACAGCCCGTCGCCATACCGGAAACCGCGGTTGTTAACACCGATCAGCAATTGTTCTTCGCGGTGGAACTGGTTGTCTAAAAAAACTAGCTGCGACATGTTCGGCTAATATAGCCAAACCTTAAAAACCAGACTGCCGCTTTTTCAAATAAAAGACCAGGGCGATGACGGATGTTATCAGTACCGCCACCAGGATGGGGAATACAGGCGATACCGAGTTCTGCAGGGCATCGAAGCTGTTTTGGGAAAGCTCTTTCATGGTTGCTGGTTGAGCTTCAAACCTACGCTTCGCAGCGGCCGCCCACAACCCGAAAAAGCCGCTGTGAGCAGGGGTAGTTTTCCCGTCTTACTTGAATTTGTTTTTCAGCGCCTTCAGCTTGTCTTCAAAACTTTCCTCCTTTGCCGGCGCCGCCACTTTGGGTCGTGGTGTAGCGCTTTGTTTTGCACCCGTTTTCTCGCCGCCGGTTTTAGCGTTGTCTTTCATGGAAAGACCGATCCGCTTGCGGGCAACATCCACTTCCACTACCGTCACCTTTACCCGCTGCTGGAGTTTTACAACGGCTGCCGGATCGCTTACATAGTTGTTGCTGAGCTGCGACACGTGCACCAGCCCGTCCTGCTTCACCCCGATATCGACAAAGGCGCCGAATTGGGTGATATTGGTAACGATGCCCGGCAACTGCATACCGGGTTTCAGGTCTTCGATCGATTTTACGGTATCGTCAAACTGGAAAACCTCGATGGGTGCACGGGGGTCGCGGCCGGGCTTTTCCAATTCCTGCAATATATCGTTGATGGTGAAAGCGCCGGTTGTTTCGGAAATATAGTCTTGCGGTTTCACCTGTTTGCGCAGCTCCGGTTTTTTGATAAGATCGTTCACCGAACAACCGAGATTGCCCGCCATTTCCTGCACGATATGATACGATTCGGGGTGAACCGCACTGTTGTCGAGCGGATCATCTGCATCGCGAATGCGCAGAAAGCCCGCACACTGCTCAAAAGATTTCGGCCCCATCATGGGCACTTTTTTCAGGGCCGCGCGCGAAGCAAAAGGTCCGTGCTGTTGCCGGTACTCCACAATATTTTTCGCCAGCGTGGCGCTCAGTCCCGATACATAATGCAGCAAATGCTTGCTGGCCGTATTCACGTCCACGCCCACATGGTTCACACAGCTCTCCACCACTTTATCGAGACTTTCCTTCAATCTTGGCTGGTTCACATCGTGCTGGTACTGGCCCACGCCGATCGACTTCGCGTCGATCTTTACCAGCTCGCTCAACGGATCGAGCAGACGGCGGCCGATGCTTACAGCGCCCCGCACCGTTACGTCGTGGTCGGGAAATTCTTCGCGCGCCACTTCCGATGCCGAATAAATAGACGCCCCGCTTTCGTTTACCTGGAATACCGTTACCGGACGGGCAAAATCGATACCACGCACCAGCGCCTCCGTTTCACGGCCGGCGGTTCCGTTACCGATACCAATCGCTTCGATCTGGTATTTGCCGACCAGCTCTTTCAGTGTTTGCGTTGCCTTTGCCGCCTCGTTTTGCGGCGGGTGCGGGTAGATGGCTGTATTGTAGAGCAGGTTGCCCTGGGCATCGAGACAAACCAGCTTGCAACCGGTACGAAAACCCGGATCAAGCGCCAGCACCCGCTTGTTGCCCAGGGGTGATGCCAGCAGCAACTGCCGCAGGTTCTCTGCGAAGATGCGGATGGCTTCTTCATCGGCCTGCTGTTTGCTCGACAGGCGGAATTCGGTTTCGATACCCGGTCTCAGCAGCCGGTCGAAGCTGTCGGCAATGGCTGTTTTTACCTCCGCGGCGGCAGCGCCGGTGTTCTTCACAAATATTCTTTCGAGGCCGGCAACAGCGCTTTCTTTGTCGATATTGATGTCCATCAGCAGGAACCCTTCTTTCTCGCCACGGCGAATAGCAAGGATACGATGCGACGGACAGGCCGACAACGGTTCACTGAACGCAAAATAGTCGCGGTACTTCTGCGCATCGGCTTCCTCTTTCTTTGTAACCAATACCCGCGCCACCAATACGGCGCCTTCCTGGAAAGCGGTGCGCATGGCTGCCCGCGCCTGTTCATTTTCGGCCACCCATTCGGCCACGATATCACGGGCGCCCTGCAGCGCTTCGGCCGTACCGGCCACCTGTTCGTTCACAAAGGCGGCGGCCTCTTTTTCGGGGTCTCCAGCCCTTTTTCGATGGCCTGGCTGGCGCGTGTTTTACGCTTCGGCTTGTAAGGCAGGTAGATGTCTTCCAACTCGGTGGCGTCCACACAGGCATCGATGCGTTGCTTCAGGACGGCGTCCATTTTGCCGAGCCCTTCGATGGTTTTGCGTACCGTCTCCTTTCGTTTTTCCAGCTCCTGGAAATACTGAATCTGTTCAACAATATTATTGATGGCTACTTCATCGAGGTTACCGGTCGCTTCTTTGCGGTAACGGGCCATAAATGGCACGGTGGCGCCTTCGGCCTGCAGGCCATATACGTTGTTTACCTGTTTCAGGCTCACGGCACAGGCAGCGGCGATAACGGGCAGGTATTGCGGTTCCATAGTTATAAAAATCGGATCGCAAATGTAGGGGGCATGTATTAAGCGGCAAAAACTTCGTGCAATATCTTATTCACCTCCGGGGCATGGTTCATGACCAGCAAATGACCCGCATGGGCAATGATATGCGTGGGGTGCAGGTACCTGACGGGCAGCAGAAAATCGCTGTCGCCGTGTATATGCACCAGGGCGGCCGGCTGCCTGTCGCTTTTCCAGCCGAGTATAGCCCCCAGGGCCCAGCGAATAAAAGCCGGATCGCTTTCTTCGATGATCTGCCGCAGCAGCGCTTTATCTTCGTCCGTTTCTGTGGTAAACACCCGTTTGGCTATAGACGCTGTTTTAAACAGCGATACCGGCAGCAATTTTTGCAGATGCAGGGGTGCGACTATTTTGAAATAAGGCGGCAGCTCCTGCGGGGAGGCAATACTGGATATCAGCACTGTTTTATGCGGCCGCAGCACGGCGCTGATCTCGGCCGCCAGCATGCCGCCGAACGAAAGGCCGACAACCGCCCACGGAACGGAAGTGTCTATTGTTTGGGCGAGACGCATGGCATAGCCCGGCAGCGTTTCGCCAGGCAATGGGGTGATCCACTCCAGGCAAATCATTTCCAGCCCTTCATCGAGCGATATATGCCTGAATACCCGTTTGTCGGCACCCAGTCCCGGAATAAAATACACCTTCATAGCCACCCCTTTGAAAAACGTATTTTTGTTATGCAACCGCTTAACATGAACATAAAGAATAATATACTTGAAACCATCGGCAACACCCCGCTGGTTCGGCTCAACAAAATTACAAAAGCCCTGCCGGCCACTGTATTGGCTAAAGTGGATTATTTCAATCC
>JBDHYM010000262.1:0-3489 GCA_039811405.1 Flavihumibacter sp.
TGGATATCTCGGTGGCTACTTCACCGATGGTGCACCTGTTGCCGCTGCCCGTGGGAAATTCTACGGTAAGCGATTCGCCATAGTAATAATGATACCGCTGCAGCGATTCGATCAGCAGGTAGTTCAACGGAAACCAGATGGGGCCGCGCCAGTTAGAGTTGCCGCCGAACATGCTTGAATCAGATTCCGCCGGCAGGTATTGCACGCCAAAACGGTTGCCGTCAACATCAATGGTAAAGGGCTGCGCCTCGTGGAATTTGCTCAGGGCCCGGATGCCGTAGTCGCTTAGAAATTCTGTTTCGTCCAGCACACGCTGCAGTACAGCCGTCAGCTTGTCGGCGCGGATAAGCGACAGCAGGTGCTTGTCGCCGTTGAGCAGGTGGCCCCATTCGGCCACCGAGCCGGCAACGATCGATTTGTTTTTCAGGAACCATTCCAGCCGCTGCACAAACTCGGGTATCTGCTCGTACAGGCTGTGATCGATCACCTCCACCGCAAAGAGGGGTATCAGCCCTACCATCGATCGCACACGCAGCCGCATTTCGCTGCCATCGGGCTTTTTCAGCACATCGTAAAAGAACTGGTCCTGCTCATCCCACAAACCGATGTCTTTATCACCGATCAGGTTCATGGCGCGGGTAATGTACACGAAATGCTCAAAGAATTTGGTCGCCATATTGGCGTACACATGGTTGTGCGTTGCCAGCTCGAGCGAAATGCGCAGCAGGTTGAGGCAGTACATGGCCATCCAGCTCGTGCCGTCGCTCTGCTCCAGGTGACCGCCGCCGGGCAATGGCGCGCTTCGGTCGAAGACACCGATGTTATCGAGACCGAGAAAGCCGCCCTGGAAGATATTATTGCCGTCGTCGTCTTTCCGGTTTACCCACCAGGTAAAATTCAGCAGCAGCTTGTGGTACACGGCTTCGAGAAAAGCCAGGTCGCCTTTACCACCATTGCGCTGCTTGTCTATTTCATACACACGCCAGGTGGCCCAGGCATGCACCGGCGGGTTCACATCACCGAGATACCATTCATAGGCGGGCAACTGACCGTTGGGATGCATATACCATTCTTTGGTAAGCAGCGACAACTGGCCCTTGGCGAAACCCGCATCGAGATAAGCCAGCGGAATGCAGTGAAAGGCCAGGTCCCATGCCGCATACCAGGGATATTCCCATTTATCGGGCATGGATATAATATCGGCATTGTTCAGGTGCGCCCAATCGTGGTTGCGCCCGCGCCGCCGGTTTTCCGGCGCTTTTTTTAGCGGATCACCCGCCAGCCATTGTTCTACGTTATAGTAGTAGAACTGTTTGCTCCATAACATGCCGGCATAGGCCTGCCGCTGGATCAGCCGGTCGTCGGCGTTGTCAACGCCTTGTTGCAGGTCGTTGTAAAACACTTCGTTCTCTACCTGTCGCTCATAAAAAACAGCATTGTAATCGTGAAAAGGGAAATCGTGTGCCTCTTTCGACAGGCGCATTTTCATGGTAATGGTTTCGCCGGGGTTCACCACGAGGTCGTAATGCACGGCCGCCTTGGTGCCTGTATTCCGGCGATTGATGGCGCCCCTGCGGCGGTTCACAATGTAATCGTTGATGCCGTCTTTGGCAAAAACCGGCAATCCTTTTTTACCGAAGAAACGACGCTGGTTGGTGTCGTTGTCGCAGAACAGCAGGTTGCCTTCGCCTTCGCTGTAAAAAAAATAATCGCCCATTTTCTGGTGACAGATGCTGATGGTGGTTTTACCGGCGGCCGACATCCCGGGACGGTAATCGTCGTTGCCCCAGGCCCAGGTATTCCTGAACCAAAGGGTCGGCAGCACGCTGATGGCCGCTTTTTCGGGGCCCCGGTTCACGACCGATACCTTGATCAGCACGTCGTCGGGGTTTGCTTTCGCGTATTCAATGAAAACATCGAAATAGCGATGCTCATCGAAAATGCCGGTATCGGTCAGCTCGTATTCGGGTTCGAGACGGCTGCGCCGGTCATTTTCGACGTATAATTGCTCATAGGGAAAGGCCGCCTGGGGATACTTGTACAGCATCTTCATATAGGCATGGGCGGGAGAGCTGTCGAGATAATAATAAAGCTCTTTCACGTCTTCGCCGTGGTTTCCCCGCGGACCGGTAAGGCCGAAAAAGCGTTCTTTCAGGAAAGGGTCTTTCTTGTTCCAGAAAGCCAGTGCAAAGCAAAGCAATTGATTTTCATCGCAAATGCCGCCGATCCCGTCTTCTCCCCAGCGATACGCGTAGCTGCGTGCCATGTCGTAGGTAACGGCTTCCCAGGTATTGGTGTTTTCACTATAGTCTTCCCGGACAGTGCCCCATTGCCGGTCGGAAACATACGGTCCCCATTTTTTCCATACCGGATCGATGAGTCTTTGCTGTTCCTGGTTCATGCGCGCAAAGATACGTAAGGATGATTTTTATATTCAATAATTCACTAACTTAAGGGGGTAACCAAAGCTTGAATATGAAAACAGTTGCTGAGATCCTCGCTGTAAAGCACCGTGATGTTATCGGTGTAACGCCGTCCACGACCGTACTGGACGCATTGAAACTGATGGCCGATAACAATATCGGGTCATTGCTGGTAATCGAGTCGGGCGAGTACCGCGGTCTGATGACAGAGCGTGATTATGCGCGGAAAGTGATCCTTGTCGGCAAGGCATCGGTCGATACAAAAGTAGGTGATATTATGTCGACCGATCTGCCGCAAATTGCCCCCGAAACTTCGGTGGAAGTGTGCATGCAGCTTATGTCGTCGCGTAATATCCGGTACCTGCCTGTATTTGCCGATGGGCGCCTGCACGGCATAGTATCGGTGAATGACGTCATCAAAGCGGTGATCGATCACCAGGCGGAAACCATTTCCCACCTGAGCTCGTATATACATTCCTGATCAGGATTCAGGCCCTGCAGGTTTTTCCTTTACCACCACGAGGTCTTTCAGATCAACCTGCATGGGCAGTAATCCTATTTTTACCACGGCGCGCCTGCCTCTTATCTCCATCACCTGGCCTACCTGGTGATTGCGCCTCATTTTAACCTGTGTGCCCACCATGATATCGCCCCCTACCTCGTCGAATTTCGAGTCGATCTTTTTTTGCAGTTTGTTGACCACGCGGCCTTCGTCTTTTTTAAAGAACAGGGCATTCAGCTCTTTGATGACTTTCTCCTTATCCGGGTTCTTGCGCCATTCGATCAGCACCTGCTTTATTTTACGATCCATGTCTTTGAGGTAGCTGATCCGGTCTTCGGTGATCTTGTTCTGCTGTTTGAGCAGTTCCACCTGCTGGCGGTGGCGCTCTTTGTCCATCACCTGCTCCATTTCTTTTTTAAGCCGCTCGTTCTCTCTTAGCAGCCTGTTGAGGTCTTTCTCTTTCTTTTCAAGCACACGCAGGTCCTGCTCGGTACGGTTCAGCAGCTTATCGAGGCTAAAATGATCTTCATCCACCATTTTGCGGGCGCGGTCGATCAGCTTTTT
>JBDHYM010000263.1:0-3481 GCA_039811405.1 Flavihumibacter sp.
GTTCGGGCAAAACCAGCCTGCTGAAGCTGATCGGCGGATTGCTGCAGCCCGCCGCGGGTGCGGTATATTTCAGGAACGGGCGTGTGCCCGGCGCTGCTGAAAAGCTGATTCCCGGCCACCCGGAGATCGCCTACCTGTCGCAGCATTTTGAGCTGCACAACAATTACCGGGTGCATGATATCCTTGACTATGCCAACCGGCTCGAGGGTGAGCTGCCGCAGCACATCCTGCGCCTTTGCCGCGTCGACCATTTGCTGCAACGCAGAACCGACCAGCTTTCCGGCGGCGAACGCCAGCGCATTGCGCTTGCCCGGCAGTTGCTGGGCGGCCCGCGCCTGCTGCTGCTCGACGAACCTTTTTCCAACCTCGACGGTTCTCACCGCGACCAGTTGTGGGATGTACTCGAAGAGATGCAGCAGCAACTGGATTGCACCTGCATACTGGTTTCGCACGACCCGGCCGATAGCCTAGCCTGGGCCGGCGACATCATCGTATTGCAGGAAGGCCGGTTGGTACAACGGGGAAGCCCAACCGAAATATACCATCACCCGGTGAACCGCTATGTAGCGCGGCTGTTCGGTAAATACAATCTTTTCAGCACGCCGCTTGGCCGCCGCCTCGTGCGGCCCGAGCACCTGGAGCCGCTCACCGGTGCGCACGATGCGGGCCTCGAAGCCATTTTACGGCAGGCTCATTTTTTAGGCTCCGGTTATGAATGGGTGCTTCAGCACGGGGAAGAAAAAATACTTCTCCGCACCGATATGGCGCCGCCGCCCGCGGGCAGCAGGGTGCTGCTGGGCATAAAATCATCGGCGCCCCGCAGCGTGGTATCCGATCAGTTCTGACCGCGGCTGCCAATATCAACGTGTATTAAAGGCAAAAAAAATGCCCCGGGTCAGGGGGCACTAAGGTAGGGTAGGGATCAAAAATAGAGGCATTCCTTGTAACAACCAACCGTCTTGCGATCTGTTGGTATAACAAAGATGCAGCAGTGATAGCCCCCTGAAGAATCTATTGGCTTATTGACCCGAAAGCTTCGCTGAATCGACTTTTTTGCCCGATAAGCCTGCGCGGAAAAATGCTTATTTCTGGTAGTCGATGTTCTTGCCGCGGGTACCCCGCCAGCGTTGCCATGCGCTTTCCCGTTCAACGATGCTGGTGAATGGTACTTGCTCCAATGCTGAGAAGCCGATGACCGGATCGGTCATAGTGGGTTCCAGCATTTGCAGGGTATCAACCACAAAAGGAATGAGCCGTACCTGCGGATCGATTTTTTTCCGGATAAAACGTTTTAGAAGCTTTGTCTGAAACGGATCGCTGGCCACGGCGATGTGCGTAAACCCATTGGCTTTTGCCACCTGGTAGCTGTAATAAACATTCTCCGTGCTATGCTCCGCACTGGTTTCCGTAAACAAATGCGCTTCCGGCAATCCCAGCGCCAGCGCGTATTGCTTCATGACCTCCGCTTCCACATAAGGAGTGTAAACAGCCGCGCCGCTGAAAATGATATTGCGGGCAATGCCCTGGTCGAACAGGTACTTCGCCCAGTAAACACGACCTTTCATGATGCGGCTCCATTGTCCATTTTCCAGGGGAACACCCGGAACAATGATGGCGTCAAAAGGCGCCTCCGCGCGGGCCGCCGCTAGTTTTTTCCGGGTCGTTTTGCTGGAAAACGAACAGCTCGAGAACAAGACAAGTATGCAAAGCAACCAGCGCATCAGGCAACGGGACCAAGGGTTTTCAATTCCAGCACCAGCGCGTTGTCGTCGAAGCGGAAGGCCGAGATCGCCATTACCGCCAGCAGGTCTTTTGCCTGCGGCACCCGCCTGAAATCAACCAGGAGTTGCTTTTCATTTTCCCGCCATTCCACGGCCGGGATCTTATCCAGCTCGGCCTGGATGGTTTTTCGCATGCCGCCTATCATCATGCTGACCAGCGCCGGGGTTTTGTAGTCGAACAGCACCCAATGAGCGGCTACCTGCGCCACCGACAGGGTAACAGAAGCCATAAAGTGCGCTTCTACCTGCCCGTTTCCCGTATATTTTATGCCTATCGGCTTTTTCGAGGTGGTTTTGACGATCGTTTCCAGCTCGTTGTATGGTATCTCTATTCTCATGGCCTAAAAATAATAAAAATCATACCGGCCTTTTTTGAGCGGGCTGTAACATTTCCGGCGCAGTGGCCGTCACAGGTGTCAAAGACTTTCTTCTTTTAAAAACCTTCAAACAATAATATGAAAGCATTGTACAGCCTGGCCGCCGGCCTGGTTCTCGCCGGCACCGTGTATGCGCAGGAACCGGCGCCTTACCTGGTAAAGGAATTCAGCGCATCGGCGGTCAGCGCCGCCAAAATGGAAACATCGGGTGGAAATATAACGGTAGAGGGCGATGCGCCCCGTACCCGCCTCGAAGTGTATGTGCTGCCTTCGAGCGGCCGCGACAAGAAAATTTCAGCAGAAGAGCTGAAGAGCAGGCTGGAACGCGATTTTGACCTCAGCATCGATATCGCGGGCGGCAAGCTGACGGCCATTGCCCGTCCCAAAAGAAACAGGATCAACTGGCGTGAGTCGGTGTCCGTGTCATTCCGCCTGTATGCGCCGAAGAACCTGTCGACCGAGCTGGCCACCAGTGGCGGTAATATCAGCCTGTCCAATCTTGCAGGCAGCAGGCAGGAGTTCAGCACCAGCGGCGGTAACCTCTCGGTTAACAAGCTGTCGGGCAATATTCACGGCACCACGTCGGGCGGTAATATCAATATGAGCGAGTGCAGCGACCAGGTCGAATTATCGACCAGCGGCGGCAATATCAGTGCCGATAACAGCAAGGGTACCATCCGGCTGAGTACTTCGGGCGGCAACCTGGTGCTCTCGGCGCTCGACGGCAAGATCAATGCCACTACCAGCGGTGGAAATGTGGAAGGGAAAGCAGTGAGCGGTGAGCTGATCACCTCCACCTCGGGCGGTAATGTACGGTTGCAAGACATCAAAGCCAGCCTTCGCGCCAGCACCAGCGGCGGTGATATGGCAGTGGCGATTACCAGCCTGGGCAGCTATGTGAAGCTCGATAATTCCGGGGGAAATGTGAGCCTTTCCCTGCCTCCGGGCAAGGGTATGAACCTCGACCTGCGGGCCGATAAGATCAAAACAGAAAGCGGGGTGCTCAATAACTTTTCCGGCACGTCCGAAGAGCATAAGATCAAAGGAACGGTGAACGGGGGCGGCGTACCCATAGACGTGCATACCAGCAGCGGCCGCATTACCCTGACGCTTCAGTAGTTACCGTTTTATCCGTATTTCACCGGCTGGCAGGAAAATAATAACAAATTTTCCCGCCAGCCGGTTTTCTTTGGTAAAAACTACCGCGCATTAGAAAATATGCCCTAAATTAATCCCCTATATGAAAAAAATAACTACTCTGCTGGCAGCAACGCTGTTTGCTGCGGCTGCGATTGCACAGAAGCCGGTATCGCTTTTCAACGG
>JBDHYM010000264.1:0-3465 GCA_039811405.1 Flavihumibacter sp.
TCCATATCTGCCGCGAATTAGGCACCACCATTGTGATGGCTACGCACGATTATATCGTTATCAATAAATATCCCGCGAGGATGCTGCGTACTGAAAAAGGCAGGGTGGAAGACAATGCTACTGTAAGTATGCAATAAGCCGGGTAACGTTTTCTGCATTGTTGAAATTCGACTCCAGGATCTTTCGCCGCAACCTTATCTCTTCTTCGGCAAATGGCTGGTGATACAACTGCATCACTATTCTTTGCATGGCTGCGGGTGTTTCCGCCACATGGCAAAGCGGCCCCAGCGGGGTGCCTTCGATAGCAGCGTCGTTGACAATACAATGTCGTCCGTTGAAAAGCGCATTCAACAATTTCAGCTTTACGCCCGTTTCATTGAAAGAGGGCAGGATATTGATCTGCGCTTTGTGAATAAGGTCGTTCAGTTCTTTCTCGGGCGGATCGGCGATCAGGCAGGTATGACAGCAGAGGTGCGCTACCCTTTCCAGGTGGGCGGATGGTTTCTTGCCGGCCACCACAAAGGGGATCTTCATTTTATTAAAAACCTCTTCGAGCAGCCAGGAAGCCGCTTTTTCGTTTTCCGCCACCGATAAATTGCCGTGGTAAAGGCAGAAGGAGCCTACCCCTTCGGCGGGCACGTATGATTGATGCGGAATAAACACGGGCAGGGTATGCACGTCTTTGCCACCGAACCGTTCGCGGTAGGTTTGTGTGTCTTTATCAGACAGGGTCAGCACGGTTACCCGTTTTGCCACTTCCGCCTCGTATTTTTCCAGCAGCCTGCTTTCATTGAAATAATAGGCTTTTTTTACCAGTGATCTTTCATGCCGGTACAGGTGCTTATAGTAGCACGACTCCACATTGAACAGGCGGAGAACAATCTTACGCTGGTCGAAACGCGGGTCCTGCAACAGGAAGCTGCAATGGATGCCTTCCAGCAAAATGGGATGATCATCGGCCGCAAGCCGGTCGAGCAGCACCGGGTTGGCCCTTGAGCTTACGATATACGGCAGGTTGAAACAAAAGCCTTTGTGGCCTTCCTTCCGGGAATAATAATATACTTCCCGGCAATAGTGCTGTAAAATTTCCTGTCTTCCCCGGCCATAATCAAAGCAATGAAGAATGATCTCCACGCCCGCCGCATGGAGCGACTGCAACGTGCAGAAAATATCGATCACCCCGCCATAGTCGAGCGGATAGGGTACATCGTGAGATACTATGTGAATGCACTTATTCAATTCCCCGGCAGGTTTTTATAAAAAGACAGGAGGTCTTTTTCTTCATTTTCCCAACAATAGGTTTCTGCGGCGCGCCGGCAATTCTCGGTCAATCGCTGATATACAACAATATCGTTCAGCAAATGGTTGAGTGCGGCGGCAATTTCTGCGGGTTGCACCGTGTCTACCAGCACGGCCACTTCAAATTCGTTCTGCACCCGCCGGTACTCGGGGTAGTTCATGGTCACCTGCGGAATGCCGGCATCGATATAATCGAAAAACTTGTTGGCGAGCGAATAATACTGGTTTAGCCCTTCCGCTTCCACGAGATTGATCCCCGCCCAATAGCTGCCGGTGAGCAACCTGAGCTGCGCAGGGGAGATTTGTCCGCGAAAAAAAACTTTTTTTTCCAGTCCTTTTTGCCGGCAGATTTCCTCGCAGGCGGCAAGCCGGTTGCCGGCGCCATACAGATCCAGCTCGGCATCAACCGTCAACATGGCTTCGAGCAGGTTCTCGATGGCGCGGCCTTCGTTGATGGCGCCCTGGTACAACAATCTCTTTTTTCTTTTTTCCACGGGCAGCGCCTGGTAAGACCGGCTGGGCAGGTTACGGATAACCTGGTATTGTACACCATAGCGCTGCCGGAAGGCGTCTGCAATGCTTTGGCTTACCGTATAACCGTTTGGAAAGCGGGGCAGCGCGAAAGCTTCCATGCGCTGCCATATTTTCTGAATAAAAGGACGGCGTACCACCTCGCGCAATTCGCTGAAATATTCGTGCGCGTCATACACCCGGACGGCCCTTTTCAGCCGGCTGACCAGGTACACCGGTAAGATCGTATCGAGGTCGATGGCGCAGAATATATCGGCCCGACGGAATAGGAGGCTGCAAAACAGCCGCAGGTTGATTTCCGCATAGCTCAGCGGCCCTTTTTTGATAATCGTGTGCAGTCTTTTCACGGTAAAACCGGCCGGCGGCAGGGGCAGGGTGGTCATCTTCCTTCCCAGCAGCTCTACCTTATAGCCGGCTGCCGCCAGGCTGCCACAGATCCGGCGCATGCGCTGGTCGGTAGCAGGGTCATTGTTAATGGTGAAGATGATCTTTTTAACCGGCACGGTAAATGGCTTCAATCAGTTGAATAGAAGGGAGGCCGGCCTCCATTTCCGGCAGGGAATGCGGAGCGCCTTCAAGCGCTTTGTATAATTCGTCGTATATGAGGTCGTGGTGGCTGCCGGGTTCGGCTGTCAGCGCCGGCAGGGCAGGGGCGCCGGCCGCTACCTCCTGCCATTCGATGGTTTCCATAAACCGCCCGCCCAGCCGGATGGTTGCCTGTTCAAATACCAGGAGCAAGCCAATCTCCTGGTTCCGGTTGCTGGCGTTCACCGTCCAGTGCAGGCTGCCGATGGCGCCCGCCGCCGATGCCAGCAGTGCCACACCGCAGTCTTCGCCGTCGATGCTGCCGGTATGCAAAACATTCTGCATTTCGACGGCTGTAACGGTCAGTCCCGGAACCAGCCAGCAAAGCGCATCGATATAATGACTGAACTGTGTGTACAGGATGCCACCGTCGAGCATGCGGTCGCCATGCCAGGAATTGCGCTGGTAATAACCGGGCGTACGTTGCCAGCAGGCATTCCACTGGAAGCTGAGCAGCTTTCCCCAATGGCCGGCTGCGGTCATTAGCTGCAACGCCTTCACCGTGGCATGGTAACGGGCGGAGAGCACCAGGTAAACCGGCCTGGCGGCTTCCCGGGCCAGTACCATCAGGCTTTGCGCCTCGGCCACATGCAGGCAAAACGGTTTTTCGCAAAGCACGGTAAGCTGGCGGGCCAGCGCCTGCCGGGTATGCAGCGGATGTAAACCATTCGGGCTGCAAACCACCGCTACGTCGGCCGGTACGGCCGATAGCATGGTTTCGCTGTCGGCAAAACCGGGCACGTGGTAGTCGTTGCAAAAAGTGTTCAGGGTAAGCGCATCGGGGTCGGCGGCAGCCACCAACTGTCCCACACGCCTGATCTGGTCGGCGTGGCGGCGGGCAATCCGGCCTGCCCCGATAATAACAAATCGAATGGCCATAAGGGCCGGCAAAATCCAAAAAAAATGGCAATCTGCAAGCTATTTCCAGAGTTTTCCCTTAACTTTGCCGCCAATTTAAGCTGAGATAATAATCGGATGTTTTTGTAAAAAAAGAAATGATGTCTTATTTAACCAAAGAAAAAAAAGCCTCGATTTTTGCCGAACACGGTG
>JBDHYM010000265.1:0-3448 GCA_039811405.1 Flavihumibacter sp.
GTTTTGTTTTGCCATCATTAGCCGGTTTACGTCTTTTTACGCCGTGCAACGGATGGCCGAAAATTCAAAAAAATACTGACTCGGCCAAAATAATCAATGGAAATCAGCTATTTTACGCTTCTTAACTGCATCTACTAAAAACATACAACTGTTATGAGTTTATTTCGAAAGAAGTCACTTTCACAGCTATTGCAGTCCACTGCCGATAGTGAAAAGGGCTTGAAAAGAACATTGGGCGCTACCAACCTGGTGGCGCTGGGGATAGGCGCCATTATTGGCGCCGGTCTTTTTGTTCGAACCGCCGCCGCGGCGGCGGAAGCGTCGGGCCCTGCTGTAACACTGTCGTTCATCGTTGCTGCCATCGGTTGTGCCTTCGCCGGACTTTGTTATGCTGAATTCGCCTCTATGATCCCCATTGCGGGCAGCGCCTATGCCTACTCGTATGTTACCATGGGCGAGCTGGTTGCCTGGATCATCGGCTGGGCGCTGATTATGGAATATGCGCTGGGGGCGGCCACCGTGTCGATCGCCTGGAGCGAGTACCTGAACAATCTCCTGGGGGGGACGATACCCTATGAATGGTGTCACTCGCCTTTTGAAAAGCTGCACCAGGTGGCCGGCAGCGATGCCATCGCGCAGATCGGCGCTTTCAATACCGACTTTGTCAAATCGGCCAAAGACGGGTTGCTGATCCTTACTGAAGAGCAGTTCAAAGCATTGCCGGCCGGACTGTTGTCGCTCGTATCGGTAAAGTCGGGTATGGTGAATGCGCCCGCCCTGCTGATATTGCTGCTGCTTACCCTGCTGCTGATCAAAGGCACCCAGGAATCGGCGATGGTAAATGCGATCATCGTGTTTATTAAAGTAGCCATCGTTATCATCTTCATTTTCGTGGGCTGGAAATACATCAATCCCGCCAACCATACGCCCTACCTGATCCCCGACGGAACGCCCGGCCACGACGGTGTTTTCAAGCACGGATGGGGCGGCGTGCTGGGTGGCGCGGCGATCGTATTCTTCGCCTTCATCGGGTTCGATGCGGTGAGTACCGCCGCCCAGGAGGCCAAGAATCCTGCCCGCGATATGCCGATCGGCATTCTCGGCTCGCTGGTGGTATGTACCATTCTCTATATTCTTTTTGGCCACGTGCTGACGGGCGTTGCCAACTGGGCCGAATTCAAAACCGCTGGTAAGGAGGCCTCGGTTACCTATGCCATCAAAACCTATATGACGGGGTATGAATGGTTGGGTACGGCCGTGAACATAGCCATCCTGGCAGGGTTCTCTTCGGTCATCCTGGTGATGCTGATGGGCCAAAGCCGCGTATTTTATACCATGAGCAACGATGGGCTTATCCCCCGGGTATTCGGCGACCTGCACCCGCGTTTCAAAACACCTTATAAGGCCAACTGGATCCTGTTTGTTTTCGTGGGATTGTTTGCCGCCTTTGTACCGGGCAGCGTGGCGGGCGACCTTACTTCGTTCGGCACCCTCTTCGCCTTTGTGCTGGTAAGCGCCGGTGTGCTGATTATGCGGAAAACCGACCCGACCATCAAACGACCTTTCAGAACACCCCTGGTGCCCCTGGTGCCCATACTGGGTGTGATTACCTGCGCCGGTATGATTGTCGCGCTCGACAAGCAAACGCTCACGGTGGCCTTTATCTGGATGATCATCGGCCTGGTGATCTATTTCCTGTACAGCCGCAAAACGAGCAAGCTGAACAACCCCGGGCATGCGCCGGGAGAAATATTGCCGCAAAGCAAGGACTTCAACTAAAGTAAAAGCCCCGCTGACGCGGGGCTTTTACTTTAGTTGGTTTATGGTTTATGGTCTAAGGTTTATTGTTGCTGCCGCGTGCGGGTAAACTGCCTAACCTGTAACCAACCATAAACTATAGACCATAAACCATAAACTTTTTTTTATTTTCGCGCCCGAACACAATCAATTTTCCATGGGTCGCATATTTGAAGTCAGAAAAGCCACCATGTTCGCCAGGTGGGACCGGATGGCCAAGCAGTTCACCCGGATCGGTAAGGAAATCGCTATTGCCGTTAAAGCCGGGGGCCCCGACGCCAATACCAACCCGGCCCTGCGCCGCTGCATGCAGAACGCCAAGTCGGTCAACATGCCGAAAGACCGCGTGGAGGCTGCCATCAAGCGCGCCCAGGGAAAGGAAATGGAGAACTACGAAGAAATTCTCTATGAAGGCTATGGCCCCCACGGCGTGGCTATCCTGGTGGAAACCGCTACCGATAACCATGTCCGCACGGTTGCCAATGTTAAGTCTGTTTTCAACAAAGGGAATGGCGCGCTCGGTAACTCGGGCAGTGTCAGCTTCCAGTTCAAAAAAATGGGGGTGTTCAAACTAAAGCCTGAAGGATTGAACACCGACGACCTGGAATTGGAGCTGATCGATTTCGGGCTGGAAGAACTGGGTGAAGGCACGGGCGAAAACGGAGAAGAAGTGCTGGTGGTACGCTGCGGGTTCACCGACTTTGGGAATATGCAGAAAGCGCTCGAAGACAAGGGCATCACTCCCATCAGCGCCGAAGTGGAGTGGATTCCGCAAAACACCGTTGAGCTGTCTGAAGAACAGGCACAGGACCTGCTGAAGCTGGTCGACAAACTGGAGCAGGACGAAGACGTACAGAAAGTGTTCCACAACCTGGCCTGAGCCTTCCTATTCGGCCATCATCTCCGACACCACATCGATAATGTCTTCTACGTTGGGCTTGCTGAAATAGTCGCCGTCGCTTGCATAAGCGGGCCGGTGCTCTTTGGCCGACAGCGTTCGCGGCGCCACATCGAGCCAGCGGTAACCGCCCTGCTGTTCCATCACGTGGTTGTACATATAGGCGGTGGCGCCACCGGGCACATCCTCATCCACAAACAATATCCGGCTGGTTTTCCTGAGTGATTCGAGTATGGCATGGTTGCGGTCGAACGGCAGCAGCGTCTGCACATCGATGATTTCACAATCGATCCCCTCCTTCGCCAGTTGCACAGCCGCCTCCTGCACAATCCGCAGGGTAGCGCCGTAAGACACGATGCTGATATCTTCCCCGCTGCGGATCACTTCGGGAATACCCAGCGGCACGCGAAAATCCAGCAGGTTATCGGGCAGCCGCTCTTTCAGGCGATAGCCGTTCAGGCATTCGATCATCAGCGCCGGATCATTCGATTCCATCAGTGTATTATACATACCCACCGCCTGCACCATGTTACGCGGCACACACACGTACATACCGCGCAGCGAGCCAAGTATCATCGCCATCGGTGAACCACTGTGCCAGATGCCCTCCAGCCGGTGGCCGCGGGTGCGAATGATCAGGGGGCAACTATGAATACCCGCAGTGCGGTAATGCATGCTGGCCAGGTCATCGCTCAGGGTTTGCAATCCGTACAGCAGGTAGTCGAGGTACTGGATTTCGGCAATAGGCCGGAG
>JBDHYM010000266.1:0-3433 GCA_039811405.1 Flavihumibacter sp.
AGGCAGGCGCTGCCCGCGAGAATGGCCGCTCCCATCTTGCCCACCGAACCGGCTAACAGTAAGGCATGACCGAAATGTCCCTTGTGCGTGAAGGGGCCGCGGGGTTGGAAAATAGATGTGGCCAGCGCGCGGTCGACCCCTTCGTACAGGGCAGCCGTTTGCGACAGGTAGCCGGGGTGAAGACCTATATCCAGTACAATCACTCTACCGAAAAACGACGCGTTGTCGGCAAACAGCAGGGCGGGTTTGAAACATTGAAAACTTAGGGTGACCGTAGCCGTTATACAGGCGCCCGCTGGAAGTACCGAGCCATCGGCTGGCATACCGCTGGGCAGATCAATGCTGCAAACCGGGTTGTCGTGCTGGTTCAGGTAGCTGATCAGGGTCGCCAGGTGTTCTTCAGGCGGGCGATCAAGGCCGGTTCCCAGCAGGGCGTCGATGATCCACCGGCCGGCGGCCAGATCGGGCAGCGGCGCACCTTCCTGCAGATAATGAACGGCGATGCCGAGCTCGTGCAGCCGCTGGAGATTTGCTTGGAAATCGGGTGTGCCGGGCTTCCCGAATTCCATGATGAACACTTCGGTGCGAAACCCCTTGGCGGTCAGCAGGCGGGCGATGGCCAGGCCGTCGCCGCCATTGTTTCCTTTTCCGCAGAAAATATAACAGGAATGGTCACCCGGAATACCCTGGGTGGTCATCCAGTGTACACAGGCATTGGCCGCCCGTTCCATCAGGTCGAGCGATTCTATACCTTCGTGCTGGATGGTATATTGATCCCAATCCCGTATTTGCCGGGACGACAATGCGATCATATACCGGAATGTACGAAAATCTGGCTTATTATTCGGAGCCGCCGGCGGCAATATGATCGCCCGCTTCTGTATCGGCCTCCTGGATGAGATTGTTGCTCTGGCGGTAGTCGCCGAACAGGTCGCACAACTGCTTTGACCGGTAGATACCGCGGTTGTACTTGTTGCCCAATACGATAATGGTGGCGTGTTCTTCGAGCAGGCGGATGAAAACGGTGTTGTTGCCGTGCCACCAGCCGTTGTGGTAAACGATCTTTTTACCATTGTCGACCTCGGTCAGCCGCCAGCCCAATCCGTAATTACGGACGCCTTTCTTTTCATAGCTGTAACCGGTGAAGGCGGCCTGCAGCGTGCTGTCGTTAAACAGGTGCCTGCTGTACAGGGCCTGGTCCCATTTCAGCATATCCCTTGGCGTGGAATACACGTTTTTGTCGCCGTACACCAGGTCCATGAACTCCAGCCCGTATTTGCGGTTGTTCCATTCATAACTGGGCAGCGAGCGCTCTTCATCCTGCGCCTGGAAAACATAGGTATCGTTCATACCCAGGGGCTGGAAGAAGGTTTCGCGCATATATTCGGGAAAAGCCTTGCCGGTTACTTTTTCTACGATGAGCGCCAGCAGGGCATAGTTGGTATTGCAATAGGCAAAATGTTTGCCGGTCGGGAACTGCAACGGCGGGTGATAGGTATAGAGGGTCGACAATACGTCGAGGTTGGTCACCTGCTTTTTCTTGTTCCAGTGATAGACATCGAGGTAATTGGTATAGTTCGGCAGGCCGCTGCGATGGCTGAGCAGCATTTTGACGGTGGTTCCGGGATAGGGGAATTTGTCAAAATACAGGCTGAGGTCGTTGTTGATATCGAGCTGGCCGTTTTCCCAAAGCTTGAGAACGGCCATAGCGGTAAATGTTTTTGATACCGAGGCGAGGTGGAAAGCATCGTGTTCACCCAATTCGCCCTGGCGGTCAGCGGGGTCACGGTAGCCTTCATATCCTTCACTGATGATAGCGCCGTCTTTGGCTACGAGGTAAGCGCCGTTAAAGCCCTGTCTTCCGAAGTTTTTCTCAAAAAAGCCCCTGATGGCCGCCTGGTACTTACTGGTGGTGACGCGGTCGGCATAGTGAAAAGAAGCGGGAATTATTTTAGCGGAATGGGCTTTGTCTGACGCCGCATGCTCATTGCCGGCACGCCGGCCGCAGCCGCATAAAGCCGCCGCAAAAACTGCTGTAATTGCTACTACACTGTTTTTCAAAAGGTTACAATTTGTCTTGTTAGGATCTGGACATCACAAGTATAACGAAAAAATGTGGCAAATTGTATGCCGCAGCCAAAGTTTCGGCTCCTATAAATTGGTTAAAAACGGGATATTTGCAAATAGTCAATCAATGATATGGAGCCTACAACGAGTTACCCGAAAGACAAAATCAACATTTTATTCCTCGAAAACATCAGTGACAAAGCCGTAAAACATTTCCAGGAGCTGGGGTACAGCTCGGTTAAAAAATTGTCGGGCGCCCTTTCCGAAAAAGAGTTGATCGCCGCCGTGGAAAACGTGCATATTCTCGGCATCCGGTCCAAAACCCGTATCACCGATAAAGTGCTGGCGGCGGCCACCAAGCTACAAGCCATCGGCTGTTTCTGCATCGGCACCAACCAGGTTGACCTTAAAGCCGCCACCCGCCGCGGGGTGGCTGTTTTCAATGCTCCCTATTCCAATACAAGATCGGTGGCCGAGCTGGTGATCGCGCTCTCGGTGATGCTGATCCGCCGCATACCCGACAAGAACAAGGCTGCCCATGAAGGCATCTGGATGAAAGACGCCAAGGGCAGCTTTGAGCTGCGTGGCAAAACCCTCGGCATCATCGGTTACGGCAATATCGGCTCGCAGGTAAGCGTGCTGGCCGAAGCCATGGGTATGCGGGTGTTGTACTATGACACCTTGACCAAGCTTCCCCTGGGGAATGCCCTGCCGGGGAGAAGCCTGAAAGACGTTGTATCGCAGTCAGATATCATAACCCTGCATGTGCCCGATACGGCGCTTACCCGGAATATGATCAATAAATCGGTGCTGAAACAGTTTAAAAAAGGCAGCATTTTACTGAATTACGCCCGTGGAGAAGTGGTTGACCTCGACGAGCTGCGCAAGTTCCTGGTTGATGGTCACCTGTCGGGCGCCGCGATCGATGTATTCCCCTGGGAGCCCGAAAAGAACGGCGAACACTTCGACACGCCCCTGCGGAACCTGCCCAATGTTATCCTGACACCCCATATCGGCGGCTCTACCGAAGAGGCACAACAAAATATTGGAGAGGATGTAAGCGTTAAATTGTCGCAGTACCTTGAAGTAGGCAACAGCTTCGGGTCGCACAGTGTTCCCCCGCTGGGTTTGCCCCCGCAGGAAGGAGCGCACCGCATCCTCCATATCCACCGGAACGTGCCTGGTGTACTGAGCGCCATCAATACCGAGCTCAGCAACCACCATATCAACATTCTGGGCCAGTACCTGAAAACCAACGACGAGATCGGTTATGTGGTGCTTGACGTAGATAAAAAACTATCGGGTCAGGCGCAGAAACTGTTGCGTGGCGTCAAAGAAACCATTAAGGCCAGGCTGCTGTATTAGC
>JBDHYM010000267.1:0-3419 GCA_039811405.1 Flavihumibacter sp.
TCGCTGGCAAATACGAACAAATCCATGGAGACACAGAAAAAAAATACCGGTATCTGGTGGTTAGGTTTTTTTGTATCCACCGCCGCTTTGCTGGCCGCCATCTATCTGCACTGGGAATATCTGACCATGATCATTCCCTTTGTTTGCACCAGTTTTGTGAAAGCGCTGGATATTATCTGATCTCCGAATAGAAATAATGAAAGCTGCCTCGTTTCTCGGGGCGGCTTTTTTATTTTAGCAGTATGAAAATAATTGTGCTTGACGGTTATCCGCTGAATCCCGGCGACCTCGACTGGTCGCCCCTTGCCGCCCTTGGTGAACTGACCGTGTATGACCGCACCCCGCCCGCGCAGGTGGTGGAAAGAATAGGCGATGCCGAAGTGGTCTTCACCAATAAAGTAGCGCTGAACAGCACCACGCTGGCACAACTGCCTGCCTTGCGTTTTATCGGTGTACATGCTACGGGGTATAATATCGTCGATACGGCCGCAGCCCGCGAACGTGGCATCGTGGTAGCGAATGTGCCCGGTTACAGCACCGAGTCGGTCGTACAGCTCACGTTTGCGTTACTGCTGGAGCTCACCCATCATGTGCAGCGGCACAGCGACCACGCGCGCGAAGGAGGGTGGAGCCGCTCGCCCGATTTTTGTTACCAATTGTACCCCCTCGTAGAGCTGGCAGGTAAAACCATGGGGATTGTCGGCTTCGGCGGCATCGGCCAGCGGATCGCAAAAGTGGCCATGGCTTTCGGCATGAAGATCGTGGCACACAGCCGCAGCCCCAAAACCCTTCCCGAGTTTCCGGAACTGGAATGGCTGCAACCCGAAGCGCTGTTTGCAAAAGCCGACGTGGTCACCCTTCATTGCCCGCTGACGCCCGATACAACGGGCATGGTTAACCGAAGCCTGCTGCAGCACATGAAACCGTCCGCCTTTTTACTCAATACCTCCCGGGGACCACTGGTGGTGGAGCAAGACCTGGCCGATGCGCTCAACGAAGGCCGGATCGCCGGCGCGGGTATCGACGTATTATCGACCGAACCACCGGCGGCGAACAACCCGCTGCTGACGGCCCGCAACTGCCTGGTGACCCCGCACATCGCCTGGGCTACCTTTGCCGCCCGGCAACGCATGATGGACATCGCCAACAACAACCTGCGCGCCTGGCTGAATGGCCAGCCGGTAAACATAGTGAACTAAGCGCTGCAGGCAGCTAAATACCATATCTACGGCTGTTTCGATAAATCACATCACCGAAACAGCCGCAGATCGTTACCTTTGCGCCCCAATAGGCGGTAGTGAAGGTCGAAGGCATCGTGCCCTGAAAGGGTTATAAATGTGTAGTAAATACACAAATCATTATTGTATATTTAGTAAGACTTCCGCACTGCCTGCCATTCAATAAACCAAGATTTGATGAAGCTCCAATTCTATCTTCGTTTTTATACCAGGTTCGGGCAAGAGTTGTATATCACCGGACTTGAATCGTTGCCGGGGCAAACCGGCCCGGTACCCATGACCTACCTGAACGACGAATACTGGACAGCAGTCATTCACCTGCCGGCCGATTGCGACGCCAGTTTCACCTACCAGTACCTGTTACAGGAGGCCGACGGCACCCCGGTACGCGAATGGGGAAACGACCGCTCCGTATCGCTGAAGCAATGGCACGGCCGCGATTTGCACCTGGTGGACGCCTGGAACCAGCCAGGCGCTTTCGAAAATGCTTTTTATACGGCGCCGTTCCAGGAGATCCTGCTGCCCGGTCACAAACCGAAAAAGGCCAAAGCGCCGAAACACCCGAGCCTGGTGTTCAAGGTAAAAGCACCCTTACTGGGTAAGCAGGAGCAGCTCTGTATTTGCGGCTCGGGGCCGGCATTGGGCGATTGGGATCCCGACCAGGCCGTATTGATGCAGCCCGACGGGAACTGGTGGACAGCAGGACTGAATGTTCCCAAAGAATCGTTCCCTATCAGCTATAAATACGGCGTTTATAATCATAATAGTAAGAAATTCAAATATTTTGAATCAGGCGATAACCGGCAGTTATTCGGTGACGCCGACGATACCGTCACTCTTGTGCACGATGGGTTTGCCCGTTTCCTGAACAATACCTGGCGGGGCGCCGGGGTGGCCATCCCGCTGTTCAGCCTGCGCAGCAAAAAAGGCCATGGGGTGGGAGAGTTCACCGACATTGCCCTGCTGGTAGATTGGGCGCGCACCACCGGCCTGAAGCTGATCCAGCTCCTTCCGGTAAACGACACCTGCAGCACCGGCACCTGGACGGATTCCTATCCATACAATGCCATCTCCGCCTTTGCCCTTCATCCCCTGTACCTGAATCTGGAAACGGTGGCCGGCAAAAAGCACGCGGCGCTCATAAAGCCCTATAAGAAGAAGCGGGAGGCGCTGAACGAGCTGGCGGCCGTTGACTACGAAGCGGTGATGGCCGACAAAATGGAGGCGCTGCGTCTGCTGTATGAAGCATCGGCCGGCGAATGGCTCGAAGAAGAGGGCTTCCAGGAGTTTTATACCGCCAACAAGCACTGGCTGGTGCCTTATGCCGCTTTCTGCCATTTGCGCGACCGTTTCGGCACAACCAAATTCGACCAGTGGAAACAGCACAGCCAGTACGACGAAGCCGCGATCACGCGGTATGTATCGCCCCGACTCAGGCACCACGACCAGGTTCGCTTTTATTATTACCTGCAATACCAGTTGCACCTGCAGCTCGAAACGGCCGCGCGTTACGCGCACAAACACGGCGTGGTGCTGAAGGGAGATATTCCCATCGGCATTGCCCGTTACAGTTGCGACGCCTGGGTGAATCCGTCGCTTTATCACCTCGACCAGCAGGCCGGCGCACCGCCCGATGCCTTTGCCCCCAAAGGGCAGAACTGGGGCTTTCCCACCTATAACTGGGAACAGATGAAGCAAGACGGCTTTGCGTGGTGGAAGCAACGCTTCGAGCAGATGAGCCGCTATTTCGACGCCTTCCGCATAGATCATGTGCTCGGCTTTTTCCGGATCTGGTCCATCCCCGTTACCGCGGTAGAAGGCATCATGGGTACGTTCGTGCCCGCCATTCCGGTGCAGCGACAGGAGTTCACCGACCGCAATATCTGGTTTGAATATCATCGTTACACACGGCCATATATAACCGAAAAAATGCTCGACGACATTTTCGGCGACAGCCGTGGGTACGTGGAGGAAACATTTCTTCAGTCCACCGGCTTCGGGGAATACCTGTTCCAGCCCGATTTCGATACGCAGGCCAAAGTGGCTGCCTGGTTCGCAGCGCTGAAACCCGACGACGACCGGCAATGGATGAAGCAGCACCTGCTCGATTTTCATTCGAACATCATTCTTATCGAGGCCCCGGGTTCAAAGGGACAGGCTTTTCATTTCCGGTTTGCGGTG
>JBDHYM010000268.1:0-3415 GCA_039811405.1 Flavihumibacter sp.
CGGCAAAGCGATGGACTACAGCGAAGGCGGTTACGGCGAGGGCTTGCTGTCGCGCTACCCTGCGAAGCCGGTAGTGCATGCGCTACCGACGCCCGAGGGTGGGGAAGGACGTGCGCTGATCGTTGTCGAACACCAGTTTCCCAATGGCCGGAAAATGGCTTTCGCGGGTACTCACCTCTGCCACGAGTTCGAAAAAAACAGGCTGGCGCAGGCCCGGGCAGTGGCCGATATTTTGCTGGGTTTGAACATGCCGGTGGCGGTAGGCGGCGATTTCAACATTACGCCCGATACCGATCCCTATAAAGCGATTGTCCAAAAGATGGACGACGCAGCCCTGTTGTTTGGAAACCCGCAATTCACTTTCTCTTACGACAAGCCCAAGTACCGCATCGATTTCGTTTTCCTGAACCGTGGAAGCTGGAAAGTGAAAAAGGTGGAAGTGATCAAAACCGAAGACGGCTCTGATCACTTGCCGGTATTGGTAACGCTCGAGCTGACGGGCAAATAGCTTCCAAGCGAATCCATGATTTGCCGGCTGCCGATAAAAGCGGGGCAACGTTCGTGGATATCACCGGGAACGATGTCCATAATGCGTTTTTGCCCGTCTGTGGCTACACCGCCGCCTATTTCGGCGAGAAAGGCCATCGGATTGCATTCATACATCAACCGCAGCTTTCCTTTTGGCTTTTCTTTCCGGCCGGGATACAGGAAAATACCGCCATGTAGAAATATGCGGTGCATGTCGGCTACCAGGCAGCCGGCATTCCGGCAGCTCATCCGGCCGTCGCCCCCCTGCCGGGAAGCGTTGCAACTGTCCAGGAAACGGCGCAGGCTGTCGTCCACGCAATGATAATACCGGTAATCGAACGTATAACACCTGCCTTCGGCGGGTATCTTCATACCGGGGTGGGACAGGTAAAATTCGCCCACACTGTTGTCGAGTGTAAAACCGTTTACGCTGTGCCTTTTCGTTCCGTACACGAAAAGGGTCGATGAACCGTACAATACGTAACCTGCGGCGAACTGCTGGTCGCCCTTCTGCAAAAAATCATCGATCGTACAGGGCCCGCCCAGGGGAGACACCCTCCGGAAAATACTGAAAATGGTGCCGATGGGCATGCTGGTATCGATGTTACCCGAACCGTCGAGCGGATCCATCAGCACCACATATTTGCTGTTGTTGTTTTTCGGATCGTCGAAAACGATCATCTCTTCGTTTTCTTCCGATACAATGCCCGCGCAATAAATGCTGTTGCGCAGCACATTGATAAAGGTGGTGTTGGCCAATGCATCGAGCTTTTGTACGGATTCGCCCTGTACATTGGTCATGCCGTATTCACCGATAACGTCGGCGATGGCGGCCTGGTTCACCAGCTTGCTTACCATCTTTGCGGCGAGGCCGATGCCTCTCAGCAAACCCGACAGCTCGCCCGTTGCCTGTGGATACAATCTCAATTGCTGTATGGTGAATTCGTCGAGGGTTATCATGATGCTACGGTCTTTAGTACCTGGGGAATGGCTGATTTGGTTTCGGCGCCGGCGCGGTCGGCGTACTTTTCGAAGTTTTGAATGAACAGTGCGGCGAGGTGATCTGCTGCCTCGTCATAAGCCTGCTTATCGCTCCACGTGTTTCGCGGATGCAGTAGCTGGCCGGGAACACCCGGCACCGTTTCGGGTATTTGTATGCCAAAATGCGCATGCGGCTGGAACTTCACCGTATCCAGCTCTCCATTCAGGGCCGCCTTGATCATGGCGCGGGTATAAGGGAGCGACATCCGGGTGCCGGCGCCGCATTGCCCGCCGGTCCACCCGGTATTAATGAGCCATACGGTAATACCGGTATTCTTGCCCAGCATATCACCCAGCAGCTCTGCATACTCGACCGGATGCAGCGGCAGGAACACCCGGCCAAAGCAGGCGGAGAAAACAGGCTGCGGCGCAGAGATGCCCACTTCGGTGCCCGCTACTTTCGCGGTATAACCGCTGATATAATGGAACATGGCCTGGGCCCTTGTCAGCTTGCTGATCGGCGGTAACACCCCGAAAGCATCGCAGGTCAGGAAGAAAATATTTTTTGGATCGCCGCCGGTCGATGGCAGCTTGGCATTGTCGATGTAGTCGACCGGATAGGCAGCCCTGGTATTTTCAGTGATGGCATCGCTGTCGTAATCGACCTGGTTGCTGCCGTCAAAAAATGTTACGTTCTCCAGCACCGTATTGTTACGGATGGCGCTGAATATCTGCGGCTCTTTTTTTGCATCGAGGTGAATGCATTTCGCGTAACAGCCGCCTTCGAAGTTGAATATCTTTCCGTCGGCCCATCCATGCTCGTCGTCGCCGATCAGCCGGCGATCGGGGTCGGCGCTCAGGGTGGTTTTACCGGTTCCGCTGAGCCCGAAGAAGAGCGCCACATCTCCTGCCTTGCCTTCATTGGCAGAGCAGTGCATCGGCAATATGCCCCGTTCAACAGGAAGTACAAAGTTCAGCACGCCGAAAATGGCTTTCTTGATTTCGCCGAGATAGGCGGTGCCGCCGATCAGGATAATTTTTGCAGAAAAATTAATGATGGTGAAATTCTCCTGCCTGGTTCCATCGACCGCCGCGTCGGCCAGGAAGCCGGGCGCATGCACGATCAGCCAGTCATTGTGCGTGTAGGGGAGTTCGCTGCCGAGGGGCCGGAGAAATAAATGATGACAGAAGAGGTTTGCCCAGGGCGATTCTGTAACTACCCGGATATTGAGCCGGTAATCTTCGGCAGCGCAGGCATAGCTGTCTCTTACCCACAATTCCTGCTTTCCCGACAGATAGCGGCAGACCTTGGTGTACAAGCGGTCGAATTTGCCGGCGTCGAAAGCGATATTGATCTCCCCCCAATCGACCCTGTTCCGGGTAGTATCGTCCATTACGATAAAGCGGTCTTTGGGTGAGCGCCCCGTGAATTTGCCGGTGTTAACGCAGAGGGCGCCGGCATCGTTTAACCGGCCCTGTCCAAATGCGACGGTTTGCTGCGTCAAACTGTCTGCGGAAAGCTGGTAGTGAACGGTGGAAACGTCAATACCTAATTGCATGAGGTCTTTTTCAATAGCAAGCATAAAATTAAATTGTTGACTAAGTTCAAAACCCGGCGCGGCACATCCGGCAAAACGGCTGCTACATGCCGGCCCCGCAGATAAGAATAGAATTATTATCTGCGAACCATTACCGGGTAATACATGTAAAAGATGCGAACATGGAAATGGCTTTTGTAAAAGATGTTTTCCGGAGTGTAAACTCTGCCAGTGTCAGCAGCAGGAACTCGTAACGAGCCCGCTGGTCCGGAAAGACTTTATGAGGGTAATCGGGACGCATTTTCAAATATAATCACAAAGTTTTCAACCAACCCTGTTGTGATGTATCAGGCACACATTGTAAATGG
>JBDHYM010000269.1:0-3406 GCA_039811405.1 Flavihumibacter sp.
TTTCTTATGGCAAAAGACACACGGTTTGCATCCGTTTCCAATGAAGTCGGTGCATTGAAAAGAGTACTGGTGCACAGCCCCGACAGCGGGCTGGGGAAAGTGGTTCCCTCCAAAGCGCAGGACTGGCTGTTCGAAGACATTGTTCATCTCGACACCATCCGACGGGGCGAGTATGATTATTATACCAAGATACTTCTCTGGTTTCTCGATCCTGCCAAAATAAAAGGCCGGGCAGGGGAAATCGACGACCCGGTTACCTGCCGCAGTTTCTACAAACCCGGCAGCCCGGGGTTCTTTGCTTCCGATAAAGTGATCGAGCTGCAATGGCTGCTGCAGGAGGTACTCGAAGAGCCGCCTATCAAAATGAAGCTGGTGGCATCGGTGTGCGCCGTCGAAAACTGTTCGTTCCAGGTGCAACAGGACCTGATGGAAAGATCACCCGTTGAACTCGCCCGCCTTTTTATAAGCGGAACCAACGACGATAAGGAAATGCTCTTCGCACCCATCCCGAATTTCATCTTTACCCGCGATATCGGCATCATCATCAACCAGCACCTGCTGCTGAACAAGCCCGCCAAAAAAGCCCGCACCCGTGAAGCGCTGCTGGTAAAATACATCGTATTCTATCACCCGCTCTTCGCCAGCCTGGCTGAAAATATCATTGAGTTGCCCGATACCAGTCATCATTTCCTGCTGCCGCGCGACGGCGACGACAGAAAAGTGTCGCTCGAAGGCGGTGATATCATGGTGGTCAGCAAAGACCACGTGCTGATCGGCATCAGCGAACGGACAAGCACTGAAGCTGCGCACCTGGCCATACATGCGCTGTTTTCCCGCAATGTGGTAAAGAAGATCACCGTTGTCAAAATTCCCAAAAAGAGAGACTACATGCACATCGACACGGTATTTACCCAGGTTAAAAAAAATGTTTGGGTAATGCTGGGCAATTTTTCGAAAAAAGCGCTGCGAAAAGAAGATGCCGATCCCGTACAGCGGATCCTCGAAGGGAAAAAAGACGATACCAAAATCCGGATAACACAATTCAGGAAAAAAGACCTGGATAATCCCGTATACTTCGATTCGCTGGAAGACCTGCTGGCCGATATCAGCCGCAATGATCTCGGCTGCGAAGGAAAGATCAGATTCATCTATTCGGGCAACAACGAGTTTCCTTTCGACGCACGCGAGCAGTGGACGGACTCCTGCAACGTGCTGGCCCTGAAAGAAGGCGTAGTGTTGGGGTATGACCGAAACGACAAAACGGCAAAGGCATTTGAAAACGCCGGCTTCAGCGTGATCCGTTGCCAGGACCTGCTCGATGCTTTTGAATCGGGCGAAAAGAATACCGCTGATATCGGCGACTGCCTGGTCCTGATGCCTTCGGCTGAGCTGTCGAGGGCCAGGGGTGGCTTTCACTGTATGAGCATGCCTCTTTTCAGAGAAGACATCTAAACCATTCTTATGGCAACGAACAAATTACTGATGATACGACCGGTAAATTTCAGCTTCAATGCCGAAACAGCGGTCAACAACGCCTTCCAGGTACAAGATGTCACATCCGATACCCAGGCGCAGGCCGAAAAGGAGTTCAATGCCATGGTTGAAACGCTCCGCGCGCACGGCGTGGATGTAACGGTCATCGACGACACGCCCCTGCCCTACACGCCCGATTCGATTTTCCCGAATAACTGGATCAGTTTTCACAACGACGGAACCGTTGTGTTGTACCCCATGTTTGCACCCAACCGGCGGGCCGAAAGAAAGCCGGTCGTACTGGAAAAGATCTTCAGCCGGTTCGAGCGGAAAGCACTGCTCGACCTGAGCAACTGGGAAATGCAGGAACGGTTCCTGGAAGGCACGGGCAGCATGGTGCTTGACCGTGAAAACAAGATCGCCTATGCCTGTATTTCTCCCCGCACCGATCTTGCCGTTTTACACGATTTCTGCCGTAAAATGGATTACCGGCCCATTGCTTTTCATGCGGTTGACCGGCAGGGGCAACTGATCTATCACACGAATGTAATGATGTGCATAGCCGACCGCTATGCAGTTGTTTGCCTGGAGTCAGTAAAAGACGAAAAAGAAAGGCAACTGCTGATCGGCTCATTACAGCAAACAGGAAAGGAAACAGTGGCCATCAGTACCGGCCAGATGAACGCTTTTGCAGGCAATATGCTGCAGGTCAGCAACAGCGAGGGGCATCCGCTGCTGGTCATGAGTCAGCAGGCCCACGATGCATTGACGCAACAGCAGCTCGCCCGATTGCAGTCGTTCAATCCCATTGTGACGGTAGCCATCGATACCATTGAAAAGAACGGTGGCGGCAGCGCCCGTTGCATGATGGCTGAAATCTACCTGCCTGAGAAAAACTAAGCGTCGATCTTTGCCAGGTTCTCTTCAATACTGCCGGGCGAAAAGCCGAGGTGCTGCCGGGCTTTACTGATATCGAAACCCGTAAGCAGGGGTCGTTTGGCCGGCTGGCTGAAGGTAGCCGCCGTTACTTGCGTTACCAGGTTTTCATCGAGCCGGTAGTGCCGCGCTATCGTAAGCGCCAGTTGATAGGGTGTAGTTGCCTGGGGGCCGCCCAGGTGCCAGATACCCGTTGCCCGCTGCCGTATGATGAGCAGCAGCCCGGCCACTAGGTCTTCCACCCAGGTCGGTGTGCGCCATTGATCGTCGACCACCTTTATCGGCTGTTGCCGCTGCAAGCTGTCTTTTATCCAGCTGAAAATATTCGAGCGACCCTGCTCTGCTGCCGGTCCGTACACCAGGCAGGTGCGTGCGATCGCCCAGGGCATGTCTGTTGTCTGCACAATAGCTTCGGCTTCCAGCTTGGTAGAACCATACCAGCTAAGCGGGCTCTCCGCATCTGTTTCCGTGTACATGCCTTTTTTGCCGTCAAAAACAAAATCAGTCGACAGAAAAAGGAAAAAAGCCGAAAAGCTCTCCGCATCCATCAACAAACGTGCTGTGGCTTCCACGTTACATACGTGCGCGTCGTTTTGCCGCAGCTCACAATCATCGGCCTGCGTCATAGCGGCCGCATGCACCACTACGGCGGGTTTTTTTTTTTCCATGATGAGCTGCAGCTCAAACGGATGTGTAATATCAGCCGGGTAATAAGTGAGCGACGGATCGTCTGCCTGTAGCCTGGAATCACCACGCCCTGTTGCCACTACCAGGTAACCCTCCTGCAACAACAAACGCACCAGCGATCTTCCCACCAATCCGTTTGCACCGGTAACCAGTATCTTTTCCATCTGCTTTGCATTTACAATTTCAACCGGCAACAAACTAACAACTGTAAGCAAGACATGGGCATTGTCACCTGGTTTTGCCGGCAAGTTTACCGAAAATCCAGCGAACAGATTGGCAACTGATAATCAGGCCAATTCCTTATTTTTGG
>JBDHYM010000270.1:0-3303 GCA_039811405.1 Flavihumibacter sp.
GCAGCAGGTCCCATTTTCGCCCGCCACTCTCCACAGCTACCCCGCGGTGAAAATTCGACTCACCCGCCGACCGGTAAGCCTGCAATGTTTTACCCTGCCTGTAAACGGCAATCGCCTCGCCGGTTTTTCCGAATGCCAGTCCCTGCCAGCACACCAGCCCCTGCCCCATGTTGATGGTATAATCGCCCAGTGCAACGGACTTGAGCCAGCCATTGCGCTTCAATAGAAAATGAAACCCGGTAAAGTCGCCCCATTTCTCGCCCGCGTCTTTTTCGGCGGTAACTCCATACCACAGCCGCTGCTTATGCTGGTAGCTATAACGGATGTATTGTTTCAGGGCTGACCCTCCATACGGCCTGTTGCCGGCGCTATCTGCCAGAAAGCCTTTTGCTTTTTGCACCGTGGCGCCGGTGCGCAGCAGCAACTGGTGCTGGCCCTTCAACAAAAGACCGGCCGGCTTCTCTTGCACTTCTGTGCCCGGTCCAACTGCCACCAGGGAAAATACCTTCCTGATAAATGTTATATCCCAGCCCGGAACGGCCTGCAATTCGTATTTGCTTGCCAGCGGACCAAACAGCCGCCGGTATGCAACCAGGTTAACCACCTGTTCTGCGCTGAACAAACCGGTTGCCAGCAGTTCAGCTTCTCCCGCCCGGTTGAGCTGCAGGGGCTGCCGGAGCAGGAACTGCTGCTGTTGAATCGCTTCGTCATTTTCAATGTCGTCTTCGAGCGTTTCGGCCAATTGCTCCATTGCTGCGGCATCGGGCAATTGCTGCCAGGCAGAGGCCGCAGCAGCTTTCAGCAGCAGCAGGCAGAGGCACCAGCGTCTTATCAGGGCTGCCTTAGTCATGCCGGTTTTCTTTTGTGAACCTGAAGCCGATTTTAACGCCGGGCGACCAGCCTATACCCGGTGCGTGCGTTCCCATTACCAGGAGCATCCACCCTGCTTTGAAGTACCCGGTTTCGTACGACAAAAAAAAGGGAACAACGCCGATACCGACTGCCAGCAGCCAGGCTTCCCTGAAGCAATATTGAAAAGAGCCGGCACAGCGCCACCCTGAAAACCGCTGCCAGCCGACGGCGAAATCGATGTATAAAGAAGAATCGAGGTCTGCCGCTGCCGTTCCGTCGATGTATACCCGCAGCGGGCCGGGAATGGTTTCTTTTTCCGTACGGCCATACAGGCCCAGCAGCAGCTTTCCCGGTTGCCATTTTGTATTGAACACGGCCTTCCAGCGCCCAAGCCGGTTGCCATCGAAAAAACGTTCCGACTGGTATTCCACCGCGCCGCCGAGTTGCAGCCCGCCGGAGAGCGAACGGCCATACGCAGCCAGCAACCGGCGATTTTCATATCCTTCAAAAGCCAGCCGGCCGATGCCGAGAGCAGCTCCCTGCCCGTCAAACGGCATACAGGTGAAAAGGAAAAGCTGCCGGGTATTATCGGCCAGGTACGGATTCATACCCGCCAGGCCTATCATTGGCTGCGAAGCACAGGCCAGGGATGCCGGCGCCATCCATGCCTGCCAGGACTGCCGCACCTGGCCGCTCAACCGGCCCGACACCACCGGTAATTGCGCAGGCGCCGGCAATCCGCACCCCATGCAAACGAGGCAATAAAAAAAGAACTTCATGCCCGCAAGCTCGGCCAGCAGAGATTGGCAGACAAGCGTTAAAACACCCAATATGAATGCGTGAAAGACCGGCCAGCCGCTGTCAACAACAATCAACTGAAAAAATAGGCGTGCAGCCCTTCTTGTGCCTACCTTTGCGCCATGAAAATTTTAGACGGACTTCTCGTTTCCAAATCGACCAAAGACGAACTCAAAATAAAAGTAGCCCAGCAGGTGGCAGAAGGCAAAAGAGCCCCGCACCTGGCAGCCGTACTGATCGGAAACGACGGAGGCAGCGAAACCTATGTCAATGCCAAAGTGAAGGCCTGTCACGAGATCGGCTTTAAGTCAACCCTGTACCGCTTTGAAGCCACCATCACCGAAAACAAGCTGCTCAACCTGATCGACGATCTCAATGCCGATGAAGAAGTTGACGGCATCCTGGTACAGTTGCCGCTTCCCGCGCATATGGAAGAACAGAAGCTCATCAATGCCATCCACCCGTCGAAAGACGTTGACGGTTTCCACCCCGAAAACGTAGGTAAAATGGTGCAGGGGCTCGATTCTTTTGTGGCTGCCACCCCGCACGGCATTATGCTGATGCTGGCCCATTATAAAATCGATACCAAAGGCAAACACGCGGTCGTGATCGGCCGCAGCAATATCGTTGGCCGGCCCATGAGCATTCTGCTCAGCCAGCCGGGTAATCCCGGTAACTGCACCGTTACCATCACCCATTCCCGAACCGTAAACCTGAAAGAAATCTGCCTGCAGGCCGATATTATCGTGGCGGCACTGGGCAAGCCCGAATTCCTGACAGCCGATATGGTCAAAGAAGGCGCCGTGGTGATCGACGTAGGCACTACCCGTGTGCCAGATGCCAGTAAAAAGTCAGGGTTTGCGCTGAAAGGCGATGTTCTTTTTTCGGAAGTGGCGCCCAAATGCAGCTATATCAGCCCGGTTCCGGGCGGTGTGGGGCCGATGACCATTGCTGCGCTGATGAAGAACACCTATAAAGCCTGCCGCGAGAAATTATAATGCCTACACCTGTTGTCGATACCAATACCCGGCTTCCTGTTATGGAAGCGTTTTATACCCTGCAGGGAGAGGGCTTCCACCAGGGGCGGGCCGCTTATTTCATCCGCCTGGGCGGCTGCGATGTGGGTTGCGTGTGGTGCGACGTGAAAGAAAGCTGGGATGCGGCGGCTCACCCGCAGCAGCCGGTAAGTGATATTGTTGCCGAAGCAGCGAAACAGCCGGGAAGGCTGGCGGTTATCACCGGCGGCGAACCGCTGCTGCACCCCCTCGGTGCGCTGACCGCCGCGCTGAAAAAAGCCGGTTTTGAAACCAATATTGAAACCTCGGGGTCGAGCCCCCTGTCGGGCGACTGGGACTGGATCTGCCTTTCTCCCAAAAAATTCAAATCTCCGCTGCCCGAAGTGGCAGCAGCGGCCGACGAGCTGAAAGTGGTCGTTTTCAATGCCTCCGATTTTCAGTGGGCCGAACAATGGGCTGCACAGGTAAAACCGGGCTGCCGGTTGTACCTTCAACCTGAATGGAGCCGGCGCGACAAAATGTTACCCGCCATCATTCGTTATATACTCGATCACCCCGAATGGGAATTGAGCATACAAAGCCATAAATATATTGGTGTACCGTAAATACCTGTGATGAAACGTTTTTTACTGTTGAT
>JBDHYM010000271.1:0-3303 GCA_039811405.1 Flavihumibacter sp.
GGCTATGGCTACGGCCACGAGAACAAAACCGCCTATGAAGGTTACTGGCGCAAGGCCGGCGCCTGACAAACCTGACTAATAAGGTCTGCAGAAATTTCTTGGAAAGGCAATGAGTAGTGGCATGAACCCCGGGGTTCCGGGCCCGGCAATTCCTGTTGCCAGCCAATTTTTGAACGGCTGCAGCGTTTAGGAAATGCCGCTTGTTGGTCTGCATTCCTGTGACCGACGTGGCGAAGCTTTGAACCGAACCGGGCATAAACTTAATGGAACTGTTGTGGAAGGGAAAATGATGATATTGAATCGTATCAAAGCAATGATGTCGCTGGAGTCGTTCCGGGTGTCGTTGTCGGGCCTTTTTGTGACCGCTTTTAAAATGGTGACCAGCTTCATCAGCTTGAAAGTGGTGGCATCGCTGATCGGCCCGGCCGGCGTGGCCCTGATCGGCCAACTGAACAATTTTACCACGATATTGCTGCAATTGGCGAATGGAGGTATCACGGTAGGCCTCACCAAGTATGTATCTGAGTTTTCGGGCGAGCGGGATAAGTACGCGCGGTATATTACGGCAGCCTGTTACATAACACTGGCGGCTTCCCTGCTGGTTAGTCTGGCGCTGGTTTTCGGCGCAGGCATTCTTTCCGAAAAAGTGCTTGGCAGCAACGACTACCGGTTTGTATTCATTGTATTTGGTTTGTCGCTCGTGTTTTATGCGCTGAACGCCTTTGTGCTGGCCGTCAGCAATGGCTTTAAAGAATACCGGGTCTTCTTTTTGTCGAACCTGGTAGGAAGCATCATGGGCCTGGTCTTTACGGTAATACTTACTTACCGGTTCGGCATCAACGGCGCCCTTATATCGGTAGTCACTTACCAGTCGATCGCGTTCTTATGCACCATTCCCTTCTTTTTAAAACATTCCTGGCTCAAGCCGAAAGCCATTTTTACGGCCATCGACAAATCGGCGGTGCGCCAGTTGTTCAGCTTTTCGGTCATGGCGCTGGTGGCGGCGATCAATGGCCCTCTGAACCAGATGTTCATCCGTAACTATATCATCAACCAGCATTCATTGAACGATGCGGGTATATGGGAGGGCGTGAACAGGATATCCAATATGTACCTGTATGTGGTAATGACGGCGCTCAGTATTTATTTTCTGCCCAAGCTGGCGGCCCTGTCTGAAAAAGCCGCTATCCGGAAAGAGATATTCAGCACCTATAAGATGATCATGCCCTTTCTGTTCATTGGCGCGATCTGCATATACGTGTTCCGCTCCCTCATCATAACCATATTGTTTACGCCGGCTTTCAGCCCCATGAGCGAATTGTTTCCCTACCAGCTTACGGGCGATATCTGCAAGATGGCCGGTTGGGTGCTTGGTTACCTGATGCTGGCAAAAGCCATGACAAAAACCTACCTGGTAATGGAAGTGATCAGCTTCTCGTGCCAGATCGGTTTCAGCATACTGTTTCTAAATATTTTTGGCCTCAAAGGAGCGCCTATCGGTTATACGCTCGGACACCTTACCTACTTCCTGTTACTTGTCATTATTTTTCGGGACTACCTTTTTGGTGGTAAGAATGAAGCAAAATTAAATTAGCGTTTGTGATGTTGGACCGAACCGCGTTTCCGCTTGTTTCCGTTCTGATGATTGCGTACAACTCAGAACGGTACCTGAAAGAAGCAATCGACAGCCTGCTGTCGCAAACTTACCCGAATATGGAGATCATCGTGGTAAACGATGGCTCTACCGACGCCACGGTAAGCATTATCGAGGGTTACAGCGACCCGCGTATAAAATTCCACGACAATGGAAAGAACCTCGGTATTGTCAAATCGAGGAACAAGGCCATTGAGCTGGCCAGCGGCAAATACCTGGCTACCCTCGACAGCGACGATATTTCGCTGCCCGACCGGATAACGCGACAGGTGGAATTCCTGGAGAATAACCCTGAGTATGGCATGTGCGGCACCTACTATTACACGATCAACAAGCAGGGTGACATTATTACAGAGATCCGCTTCCCCAACAATGATACCGATGTGCGCACGCATTTTATTGCCGGTAACTGCTTCTGCCACTCTTCGGTCATGATCAGAACAGGGGTGATCGATGATCTTTTTTTCTCGGAAGCATTTCAGCTGGCCGAAGATTTTGAGCTCTGGCACCGGGTCGGCGAGCATTCCAGGCTGACGAATATACCCGAGTTCCTTACCAGGTACAGGGTGCATGATACCAATATCAGCTCGTTGAAAGAAGTGGCCATGTACGATCGCATCCGGATGATCATCAAGAAAATATTTACAGGGCTGGACCTGGTATTCGATGACCGGGACCTGGAACTGCATATGTGGCTGATGGCTTATAACGCCTCCTTTTTTAAGGAGCCGGCAAAAATCCGGGAATTGTCGGGCTGGATCGTGCGGCTGCTCGACCAGATGAAAACGAAAGAAGGTTATAACTTCGCGCTTTTGCAAAGGCTCATTTTTGAAAAATGGATGGTCATCTGTTTTAAAAGCGGGCACTATAACCAGCTTTTCCTGGGCGAGCTTACCCGGCATTTCAAAACCCGGTACCTGAAAACGATGGCGCAAAAAATTACGAACCGAAACATGCAAAACATCACCTGAGCCCATGATTGTGCTACTATTGATATTTGCCATATTGGGTGGTTGGGTATTATTCAAATACCCCACCGTGGTGGTGGTGGTTTTCTTTACGCTCACCATTGCCGACATTAACCTGACCTTCGGCGGTTTCCCTGTCAATATGCGGGCCCTGATCGGGCTGGCTATCTTTGCGCGGACTGTAGTGTCGATGAAAGATTTCAAAGGCGCTCATTTTTTCCAAAGCGCCGTTGTTTTTATTCCCTGTTTCATCATCTATTCGTTGCTGACCACCGAATTCAACGACATCATGACATTTGAATATGTCAAGATATGCGCCCTGTCTTTTATCACCGTATTTGTGGCGTATCATTATTATTTCACCGGCCGAACCGATCTGCTTAAGATCAGCATACTTATTTCAGGTCTTATCTGTTTTGCCGACCTGGTGTACACCTATGTGCATGCGGGCGAGTTCCCGGTAGAACGGGTATATCACGCCCTGCTGGGTATGGAAACCGAACTGGATGAAAACGGCCGGCGCATCGAAACGATCAACCACGGCTTTTATGGCTGTATCACCGGCATGGCTTTCGTGATCATACTGAACGACTATCTTAATAAGGATTTGTGGAACCGGTTCCTGCTGGCCCTGTTACCTATTTTCGGCCTGGGTATCGTATTGTCGACTTCCCGCAGCGC
>JBDHYM010000272.1:0-3138 GCA_039811405.1 Flavihumibacter sp.
GGATTTACATACGCATAGGTGCTGACCTGGGTGGCAGAGCGCACCTGCAGCAACCATACATAAGCGCTATAGCCGGCAAGCGACCCCATGGTGATCAGGTACAATACCGAACCCCAGCCGGCGGCAGATACGGTTTCGGGACGAAAGGTCGCATAGTCGTTGTTGATCGCGGCGCCGATGGCAAATGCGACTCCTGCGATCAGCATTTGCCAGGCGCTCGATACCGACGAAGAGCCGGTGGCGCGATACTTCGAGTAGATGGAACCGCCCGTCCACGCCATGGAGCCGATCACCAGGATGGCCAGCCCCCACAGCTCATGCCGCGAGCCATTGTCGGCCAGCGCATGCGAGAGCTTTTCCTTGAAGAGCAGTACCACGCCGATAAACCCGATCGCCAGCCCGGTAAGCGTGGTGCGGTTGCTGAAGTTTTCCCGCCATTTCGGCTTATCGAGCAGCACGAACCAGATAGGCGCAGTCGATACCAGCACCGCCACCAGCGAAGAAGGCAGTGTTTGTTCAGCCCAGATCACGGCGCCATTGCCTACCAGCAGCAGCAGCAAACCGGTAACGGCGGCTGTTTTAACCTGTTGCCAGTTCCATAGTTTTTCTTTTCGGTAGGCACACCAGGCCATCATCAGCAGGCCGGCTATGATGAAACGCATGGCGCCCATGAGCAGGGCCGGAATTTCATGCACTGCCCGGGCAATAAAGAAATACGTGGAGCCCCAAACGAGGTAAACGGTGGCAAAGGCCAGCACCACAAGCGCGGTAGCGGGATTTTTGGTAGCAGCGGCAGACATATAATTCAGGAATTAGGTACAACGATATGTGGTTCTTCTTTGACGGATTCCAGTACGATGGTGGTACGGGTGGAAGCAATGCGGGGAATCTTTTTCAGTGAATGCCGCATCAGCCGCATCAGCGCATCCGTGTCTTCCGTGCGCACTTTGATGATGAAACAGTCTTCCCCCGCAATATGATGCACTTCCTGCACTTCGGGGATTTTCGCCAAAGCCTCGGTGGTTTTACCCGTTTCGCCAAAGCCGTCGGTGGTGCGGATAAAAATGAACGCAAGCAGCTTTTGCCTTACCGCCAGCGGGTTGATACGGGTATGATAACCGAGGATGACCTCCTTCTGCTCCAGCTTCTTCACTCTTTCCAATACCGCCGAAGGCGCCATCTCCAGCTCGCGGGCCAGCTCGGCATTCGAAATGCGCGCGTTGCCTTGCATCAGCTCCAGTATGCGCAGATCGATCGTATCAATATTGATATTCATTTTCGACGATTTTTCAGAAAATTACTAATAAAAAAGAATATTATTCGGCTATTTAACGTAAAAATCGAACAAGCCGCCCTGCTTTTTAACTCCTTTATTTTCACTACATTGAATTATGCGAAAAATTTCAACCCAGGTACTTTCCGTATGGATATTGATATTGTTTGGCCTTTTGGCAGGTACGGCTGCTGTGGCCCAGTCCGATTCGGGAGAGCGGTATCGCCCCCTGCTGCATTTTACGCCCCAACGGGGCTGGATGAACGATCCCAACGGGCTGGTGTACAACAACGGCGTATATCACCTGTTTTACCAGCATTATCCCGACGGCAGCAAATGGGGGCCCATGCACTGGGGGCATGCCAGCAGCACCGACCTGCTGCACTGGCAGCACCGGCCGATAGCGCTGTATCCCGATAGCCTTGGTTATATTTTTTCCGGCAGTGCGGTGATCGATCAGGTAAAACGTTCTTCTTTTGCCAGGCCCGATAAGCCGGCGCCGCTGGTGGCGATTTATACTTACCACGATCCGAAAGGCGAGAAGGCGGGTCGCAACGACTACCAGACCCAGGGCATCGCTTATAGTTACGACAACGGTAAAACCTGGACCAAATACAAGAACAATCCCGTGTTGAAGAGCCCGGGCATCGCCGATTTTCGTGATCCGAAAGTAAACTGGTATGAAGCCGGCAAAAAATGGATCATGGCGCTTGCCGTGAAAGACCATATTGGATTCTATTCTTCCGCCGATCTTATCAACTGGCAGCATGAATCGTCGTTTGGAGAGAAGGAAGGCGCTCACGGCGGCGTGTGGGAATGTCCCGATCTGTTCCCGCTGACTGTTAACGGCAAAGAATACTGGGTGCTGATTGTGAATATCAATCCCGGCGGTCCGAATGGCGGCTCGGCTACCCAGTATTTCATCGGGTCGTTCGATGGAAAAACCTTCACCCCGCTGGATACCGAAACCCGCTGGCTCGACGATGGCCCCGACAACTATGCGGGCGTAACCTTTTCCAATACCGGCGCACGCCGAATCCTGATCGGCTGGATGAGCAACTGGTCGTATGCCCAGGAAGTGCCGACTTATCGCTGGCGCAGCGCTACCACGTTGCCGCGTGAACTCTCTGTGCGTTTGGTAAATGGAAAACCCCTGGTATCGAGCCGGCCTGCCGCCGAAGTGAGAACGCTCGAAGCGGCGAAGCAAAGCGGCCGCGGCATCGCCTCGCTTACAAAAGCATTGGCCGCGAATCGCGACAGCCTGCTGCGCTTAGACCTTACCGTTCCCGCCAAAGATTTTTCGATGGCGTTCAGCAATGACCTGGGGCAGGAACTGGTGTGGGGATATGATGCGGCGTCGAACCGGTTGTATATAGACCGGCACGCCAGCGGCGATACCGGCTTTCATCCCGATTTCGGGAAAACCAGCTATGCAGCCCGTAAAACAACAGCTGGCGAAATCAGGCTCATCTGCATCGTTGACCGTTCGGGAATAGAGTTGTTTGCCGACGACGGACTAACCGTTATGACGGCAATCTATTTTCCCGGTAAGGCGTTCAATAAGGCGACCATCGTTAAGGGCGATGTTACCGGCGTATGGAACCTGGCCCGCTTGAAAGCGGTGACAAAATAACAAGCTTGCGGTTGCCTCAGGCAACCACCCGCTGTTGCGCGCCCGCTTTTTTAGGGAGGGCTTTTAACAGCAGGCACAGCAGGAAGCCGGTGAAAGCCAGGGCCGCACCTACGTATTCAGGCGAGGTAAACCCGAAACCGGCTGCAATAGGCAGGCCGCCGAGAAATGCGCCCAGGGCATTGCCCATATTGGAGGTAGCCTGCAGCGAAGCGCTGGCCAGCATTTCTGCATT
>JBDHYM010000273.1:0-3127 GCA_039811405.1 Flavihumibacter sp.
AAGGCTGGTACGGTATTGCCCCATATAGAGATGATGGGCTTTTTAAATGCCGCGGCGATATGCATCAGCCCGGTATCGTGCGTGATCACCAGCTTCGCCCGGCGAACCAGGTCGGCCGACTCGTTCAGGCTGAACTTGCCACAGGCATTGTATATCTTGACGGGATCGACCGCCGAGAGCATTTCGCCCGTGACTTTATCTTCGGGCCCGCCCAGCAGCACCAGCGGATGATCGATCATCGATACCAGCGCTTTCAGTTTCTCGGGCGGTAACCGTTTGGTGGCATGCGCCGCACCGATCACCAGGCCGATATAACCAAACTGGTGAGATACAGGAATGTCATCCTGCCCCACCATTTCGTTCTCTGGAATGAAATAATCCAGCCCGCCGCCATCGGGCTGCACATCCAGCCCCTTCACCGTATCCAGGTAACGGTCAACAATATGCGCTTTCGGCAGCAGGTTAATCTTGAAATTGGTCAGCAGCCATTTCTGGATGTTCAGCTTGTTGAAGCTGGCCGATGGGCAACGCAGCGCCCGTTTTACCCGCAGGGTACGCAGGTTGTGGTGCAGGTCGGCCACGAAATCGAATTTTTCTTTCTTAAGCGCTGCAATCACCGCATCGAGATCAGTATCGAGCGTATGCAGCTTGTCGATATAAGGATTGGCCGCGAGCACCGGTGCGAAAGACCGTTTGGTCAGGAAATGCAGCTCCACACCGGGCACCTGCTGCTTAACGGCCCTGATCACGGGAGTAGTGAGCACAATATCGCCAATGGAAGAAAAGCGTATGATCAGTACCTTCTTCATGTTTCCATGTAATTGAGGTCTTTCCCGAAGGTTTCCTGGCTCAGGGCAGCCGACACAATCGCGATCAGCATGCATACGACGGCCGTTATGATACCACTGCCTACAAAACCGCGGCTGGCCTGCAGCCCGGTGAACAACAGGGTGATCAGGTTAAGCGAGCCGCGCACCATATTAGGCACGGTGGTAGCTGCGGTGGCGCGCAAATTGGTACCAAACTGCTCGGCTGCAACGGTTACGAAAATCGCCCAGAAGCCGATGCCGAAGCCAAGCAATCCGCAGGCCCAGTACAACTGCGTGGTGCCCGCGCCGTGGAGATTAAAAAACCAGGCCATGGCAACAATGGTGATACCGTAAAAAATATACAAGGTCTTTTTGCGGCTGCGCAGCCACTGGCTGACCAGTCCGCTGGCGATATCGCCCAAAGACAGACCCACGTATGCGAACATGACCGCCTTGCCGGGATCCACTTCGCCCAGCACTTTCATTTCGGCCGCGAACTCACGGCTGAAGCTAACGAGTATGCCGATCACAAACCAGGTGGGTACACCGATCAGGATCGACAGCAGGTATTTGGTAAACCTCGTTTTATCGGTGAAGAACATCCAGAAATTTCCTTTCTGCACCTGTGCTTTCCGGGCCGATTCGAACATACCCGATTCGGCCACTTTTATGCGAAGAAAAAGCAGCAGGAAACCCAGCGCGCCGCCGATAAAATAACAGGTGCGCCAATGAAAATTCTCTTTAATCAGAAAAGCAACCACGGCGCCGCTCAGGCCGATGCCCGCCACCAGCGACGTGCCGACGCCTCTCTTCTCTTTCGGCAGCAGCTCGCTCACCAGGGTGATGCCCGCGCCCAGCTCACCTGCCAGCCCGATGCCTGAAATAAAACGCACCAGCGCATATTGGTCGGTGTTAGTAACGAAGCCGTTGGCGATGTTTCCCAGCGAATACAGGATGATAGACGCAAAGAGCACGCTCAGCCTTCCTTTCTTATCGGCCAGGACACCCCATAAGATACCGCCTACCAGCAGGCCGAGCATTTGTACATTGATGATGAAGAGTCCTTCGTTTTTTATACCCTCGGGCGACAAGCCCAGGTCTTTCAGGCTTTCGACGCGGATGATGCTGAACATCAGCAGGTCGTAGATGTCCACAAAATAGCCGAGCGCGGCAACGATCACTGCGATATTGAAATAATGGCTTCTGGCGGCAGTCGGTTCGTTGAGTTTGGTTGACATGGGAATGCCCTGTTAATGTTTTGACGATCGCGCGGTCACCAGCTTCCAGATCACCGGGGCGGTGGTCACCAGCACAATGCCGATAACGATCAGTTCAAGGTGATCGCGCAGGTCGAAACCGAATTGTGTCTTCACCCATTTCTGGAGAAAATGTCCCGCGAAGATCATGCTGAATACCCAGGCCACACAACCGACGATATTAAAAAAAGCGAACTTCTTTTTGTCCATTCCTACAATACCGGCAATGATGGGTGCAAAAGTGCGTACAATGGGCAGGAAGCGCGCAAAAACAATGGCGCCGCCGCCATGCTTTTCATAAAACACATGCGCCTCGTCGAGGTATTTTTTCTTGAAAAAGAAATTGTCTTTCCACTTGAACATGGCGGGACCGATCTTGCGGCCGAACCAGAAGCCAAGCGTGTTACCCAATACACCGGCCAGCGTAACCAGTCCCACGAGCAACAGCAGGTCTATCCACTCGTTCTGCAGACCACCCAAACCGAGCAGCTTCAGAAATTCATGCGCCAGGTTAGTACTGTAGATCCCTGCCACAAACAGAAGGCTGTCGCCCGGTAAAAAGAACCCCGCAAACAATCCCGTTTCGGCAAATACGATGATGAGCAGCAGCCATAGTCCGCCGTAGCTGATGTAAAACATCGGGTTGAGCAGGTCTTTCCAGGTGAACTGCTTGTTAAGAACAAGCGCTTTGTTACCGGCGGGCAACTGGCTGTACACGAACCTGGCTGTATCGTGGTTAGCGGCCGTTAGCGTGTATTCAACGGTAGTGTCGATCTGTATCTCCGCCAGCCCGTCTTTGCTCGTCTCGTAGGCAGCCTGCTTATCACCGTCCGACAACGTGAAAGCGCCTACGCTCCCTTCGTACTGGTTAACGAGCCGGATGGATACGGCAGACTGCGATCGTGCAAAAATAAAACCCATCATCCCCATCAGCAACAGCAGGCAATGCTTCATTCTAATCATGGTAATTTATATTTATCCCTCCAGCTCTCCTTCCCATTTGCTCACTACCGAGGTGGCCAGTGCGTTTCCAAGCACATTGGTCATACTCCTGAACATATC
>JBDHYM010000274.1:0-3121 GCA_039811405.1 Flavihumibacter sp.
GAGGCAGCGCCAACTATAACCTGAGCGGTAACGGCGAAGTGCAGGTAATCGGCGGCGCCTACTACCGTGCCGGGGAGTCTGTTATACCCCTGATCGGGTTCCAGTGGAAGCAGTTTCGCATGAGCTTCACCTATGATGTAACCACATCGTCGCTGGCGGCCTATAACAATTCGAGAGGCGCTATTGAATTTTCCCTGCAAAAGCTGGGCTTTTATAACGAATACAATACTGACCGGCAATCGCTTTGTCCGCAGTTTTGACAAAGTGCTCCTTTAAAACCAACATATGAAAAAGAACCTGTTTCTTTCCTGTATACTGATCCTGTTAACCTGTTCCCTTTTTGCACAACAACCCCGGCCTGAAGGGGAAGAAGAAAAAAAAGGGTTTGACCGCAGCCGTCTTTTCGTGGGTGGCAACTTCGGCCTGAGCTTCGGTGATTATACCTTCATCAACGTATCGCCGCAGGTAGGCTACCGGTTCACCAATATGCTGGCGGCCGGCATCGGTATCAATGGACAATATACGCAGTACAGGCAACGCTGGGGGAACCAGACCATTTCCAGGTCGAACCTGGGCATTGCAGGCATGAATGTTTTCGGAAGGTTTTACCCGATACAACAAGCTTTTTTGCAGTTGCAGCCTGAAATGAATTATATCTGGGGAAGTACCAAGCAATACGACCCCGACCTGAAGTATTCCATCAATGGCAAGATATTGCCGAGCCTGTTGCTGGGTGCGGGCGGTATATTGCCTATGGGAAACGCCGGGGGCCTGGTAGTGATGGTGCAATATGATCTTTTGAATAAGAGCGGCTACCAGTCGGATCCTTCCACGCCCTACGGCAGTAAACCGTTCGTGAGTATTGGGTTTAACGTGGGGCTGGGACGTTAGGCACACGCCTGTCATAACCGTGCTGCCAGCTCGTCTGCATTTCCGCAAACCACCACCCGCTCATCAAGCGGGTCGTACAGGAAGCCTTCGCTTTCTGCCTTGCGGAGATAAGCGATCAGTGCATCGTAGAAGCCGCTGGTGTTCAGTATGAATATCTTCTTATCGTGAATTTTGAGCTGGTTCCAGGTCAGCATTTCGAACAGCTCGTCCATCGTGCCGAAGCCACCGGGTAAAATGACAGCAGCATCGCTCCATTCATACATCATTTTTTTCCGGGTGTGCATATCGGGTACAACGACCAGCTCCGTAAGTTCTTTGTGCTCCTGCTCCCACTCTGTAAGCACCCGTGGAATGATGCCGCGGGCCTTGCCGCCGGCATCGAGCACCGCATCGGCGATGGCGCCCATCAATCCTTTTTTGCCGCCACCGTAAATGAGTGTAATGCCTTTTTCAGCCAGTAAATGACCCAGCCGGGTGGTTTGTGAAATAAACAAAGAATCCCTGCCGCTATTGGATCCGCAGAAAACAGCGATCGATCGAATCTTCATATTATTGACTAAAGTAGCTATTTTACAGGGAAATCGACTTGCATGTCTCCCGCACTTCTATTCAGCTTTGTAATCGCTTATTTTCTGCTGTTGCTGGCTGTAGCCTATTTTACTTCCCGCAACTCCAACAACGATACCTTTTTCATCGGTAATAAGAACAGCAACTGGATGCTGGTGGCTTTCGGCATGATAGGTACTTCGTTGTCGGGTGTAACATTTGTAAGCGTGCCGGGCGGGGTGGGCGATTTTGCGGGAGGTGGCTTTAAGGGGTTTGCTTACATGCAGGTGGCCATCGGCTATCTTATTGGTTATGCCGTGATCGCCTTTGTGCTGCTGCCGCTGTATTACCGGCTCAACCTCACTTCCATTTACAATTATCTTCAGCACAGGTTCGGAAACATCGCCTATAAAACAGGCGCCCTCTTCTTTATCATCAGCCGTACCGCCGGCGCCACGGCAAGGCTGTACCTGGTAATAAATATTCTCCAGTTTTTTATTCTCGATAAGATGGGAGTGCCGTTTGTTGTTACCACGGCGTTTATTTTATTGATGATATTGCTGTACACATTCGAGGGAGGGGTAAAAACAATCGTGTACACGGATACGCTTCAGACCACACTTATGGTGGCGGGACTGGTCGTTTGTGTTATCTATATCCTGCAGCACCTGCATATGGGGGGCATGGAGGCGCTTTCTCAAATGAGGGAAAATGGCTACCTGACTGTGTTCAATACAGACGTCAACAGTAAAGGGTTTTTTCTGAAACAGATCGTGGGCGGCGCTTTTATTACCATTGCCATGACAGGGCTTGACCAGGAAATGATGCAGAAGAACATCAGCGTAAAACGGCTGGGCGATTCCCAGAAAAACGTGATGACCATGGCTATTGTGATGTTCGGCGTGCTTTTCCTGTTCCTGATGCTGGGCGGGCTGCTGTATATGTTTGTATTATCCAAAGGCGGTGTATATACAGATTTGGCTGGTGAGACCGGTGCGGTGAAGGCATTGCTGGTGCCAGACCCTGCCAATGCCAGCCAGACGATCAATGTGATCGGCGACAAAATATTTCCGTCGGTGGCTATGAATTTTTTGCCGTCGTCGATTGCCATCATGTTCATTATAGCGCTTATCTCCGCCCTATTTCCCAGCGCCGACGGCGCGCTTACCGCCCTGACTTCTTCGTTCTGCATTGATATACTCGGATTGCAGAAAAGAACCGATATGAACGAAAAGGCAAAAAAGCGTACCCGGCTGTCCGTTCACTTTTCTTTTGCCCTGATCTTCCTCATTTGCATTATTATTTTTCATATTATCAATAATAACAGCATTATTGATGTGATACTGGACCTTGCAGGCTATACCTATGGGCCATTGCTGGGTTTGTTTGCTTTTGGCATATTTACCCGGAGGCAGCTACCCGACAGCTATGCAATTACTGCCATTGCCCTTATTGCGCCGGCCTTGTGTTATGTCATCAGCCGGAACGCCGCCGATTGGTTTGGCGGCTTTCAGATCGGCATCGAGCTATTGCTGCTCAACGGACTGCTTACCTGGACAGGCCTGTTTCTGCTCTCAAAAAAAGAGCCGGTCGTATAAACTAATCGGCGAAAAAATACGTTCCTGTTATTGCAGATAATACGATGCCATCCGCTTTGCTGCGGGTGGCATCTTCGTCTTGAACC
>JBDHYM010000275.1:0-3019 GCA_039811405.1 Flavihumibacter sp.
AACAGGTTGCGGTTAGATTTCAAACATCTGTCTCCCAGCCAGGTAGCCGCCGTGCTGGCCCTGTCGATCGCCACGCTTGTGGGATTGGCCAATATATTGGTCGACGGTAGCTGGAAGATCGCCCTGGCCTATTTCTCCCTGTTATTCGTTGTTTCGTACGCGCTGATATTTTACTTCCTGCAGAAATTCATCTACCGGCGCATCAAGCTGATCTACAAATTCATCTACCAGACCAAGGCCAGCAAGCGGGAGGAGTTCTATAACAAGCATATCATTCCGCAAAAAAGCATCGACGAGGTAAAGGAAGATGTCGAGAAATGGGCGGCGCAGCGCGAAGGAGAGATCCAGGTGCTGAAACGCAACGAGGCTTTCCGGAAAGAATTTCTGCAGAACCTGGCGCATGAGTTCAAGACGCCGATATTCGCCATCCAGGGCTATGTGGATACGCTGCTGAGCGGCGCCATGGAAAACCCCGCGATCAGCAAAAAGTTCCTGGAGAATGCAGGCCGCAACGTGGATCGTCTCGTTACCCTGATGAACGACCTGGACGAGATATCGCGCCTCGAAAGCGGCGAGCAGGTGCTGTACAAGCAATACTTCATTATACAAGACCTGGTACGGGAGGTGCTCGAGTCGTTATCGCTCAAGCTGAACCAGAAAGAGATCCATGCCACCATCAAAAAAGGCTGCGAATCGCCGGTATATGTGTTTGCCGATAAAGAAAAGATCCGCCAGGTGCTGATCAACCTGGTTGCCAACAGCGCCAAATACGGGAAACCCGGCGGCAACATCGTGGCAAGCGTGTACAATACGGATGAGTTCAAAGTGCTGGTAGAGATCAGCGACGACGGTATCGGCATCGAGGAAGAGCACCTGCCGCGCATCTTTGAGCGGTTTTACCGCACCGATAAAGCCCGCAGCCGCGACAAGGGCGGCACCGGCCTCGGCCTCGCCATCTGCAAGCACATCATCGAAGCCCATGGCGAATCGATGCACGTGCGCAGCAAACCCGATGTGGGTACTACGATCGGCTTTACGCTGCCAGCCAGCAAAGAATAGAAGCCCGAATGGCACCCGAGAGAGTGCCATTTTTCTCACAAAGCGTTCAGGAAGGAATGTATTTTGGCCTTGGGGCGAATGCAACCAGTTTCACGCAAAGACCGCAAAGAAGCAAAGAGTGGGGATTGAATTGGTGCGGAAACACTCGTCGGGTAGGTATCTCCATGAAAATTCGCTTTGCGTTGCTCCTTTGCGGTCTTTGCGTGAAACTGGTTGCATTCCCAACGGCTCACTTTCGACTTTTGATTTTCAAAAAGTACAGCCACGACCCGATGCTGCACAACACGCCTGCTGCCCCCGTAACCAGCACCAGGGTCCGGAAAAACGCCAGCCATTGCACCTGCCCGGCAAAAAAATTACGGATCATCATCACCGCCACACTACCCAGGTAACCGAATGAATCGGCCAGGTAAATCAGGAAACCCACATTGCCCGCAATGGCAAAGCTGGCAATAAAACGGTCGAACAGAATGCTGTTGAAGGGAATATACACCAGGTAAAGGCCCAGGCCCACCAGCAGCATCCACCACCACGTATCGATGCTGTGTTGCCGGTAGAGAAGGGTGGCTGTCAGGCAGGCGCCAAAGCCGGTCACCAGCAGCAGGTGTGTATAAGAAAACGCTTTCCAGTTATCGTTCACCAACACCATGCCGGCAATAATTACCAGCAGCACCAGCGTGATGATCGTTTCGGTTTGCGCAAAAACGGAAGCGGAAAATACTTCGCCCGATTCGCGCCACATATCCGCCATGAAGCTGTCGCGCAGCTCTCTTAAGATCGTTACCAGTGCATACACCACGATCAGCAAAAAAAGACCGGTGCCATACTGCCGGAGAAGACGGCGGCGATCGTCGCGGCTCATGGGCTTTCTTTCGGTACGATGGGCGATATCAGCCGCATCGGGCGCGGGAAAGCGATCAGCCAGCCGGGTGAACAGAAAAACGGGCGCCACGAAAAGGGCGGCGGTGACAAAAGGCATCCACTGGTCGGTAACACCGGCATTCATCACCCAGGTGCCTACCGATTTGGCCAGTCCTGCACCGAATATAAAGCTCACGGCCAGCGCAGCGCTGATCAAATCGGTCATGCGGCGGCCTTCCACATAAGAGAACACAATGCCCCATAGCATACCCAGGGGAAACCCGCTGAACAGCAGGCACCAGAAACCCCAGGGTGCGGGCAGCAGTGCAAACAGCAGCCAGGAAGCCAGGGCCACTCCCGCCAGCAATAAAATCGTTTTCCCGCGACCGTACCGCTTCAGCGAAGCGATAAAGCCGATGCCATAGAATTTACTGGCCATATATCCCAACACCTGGGTAATTACCAGCACCACTTTATAAGAAATGCCAAACAGCACATACCCGTCGAAAGCCGCCACGTTAAAGGCCTTCCTGAAACAGAAAAGAGAGGAGTAAAGGCAGAATACCACTCCTGCCATATATATGGCCTGAAGCCATTGTTTGCCGGAAACCATTGCATCAAGATAGAAAGAAAAAGCCAACGTATAGACATACTTTGGCTCACACTGCATGAGAAGACTGGTTGTCACTGCCCAACCAGCCGCTGCAAATGTAGCGCCCGGTTATTACGGGTATTTGAACAGCAGGTTAAGAAATGATGAAGTGGCGACGGACGCCGTTAAAAACGAAAGCAGTTAGAAACGGAACTGCAGGCGGCAGGTGAACACATTATCGCGCAGATCAGCCTCGTATCCTGCCAGGGCGGTCGATTCGTTTTTCACCAGGTCGTACCACAATACCAGCTTCAGGTGGTTATTGATATAATTGAGGTAACCGATACCCAGCGTTTTGTATTTAATATCGGCGCCGCTGAAATGGCCGGCCCCGGCTTTAATGCCGGCACCCGATACCGCGGTATTGGGGTCGTACCAATCGTATTTCAACGCAAACTGGTTTTTGCCGATGGTATGCAGCAGGTAAAAGAAAGCCCCGTTGAAGGG
>JBDHYM010000276.1:0-2957 GCA_039811405.1 Flavihumibacter sp.
ACCTTATGCTGTGCATGCCATTTGGCGGGGTCGGCGCTGCCATCGTTCGAGAACAGGGCGAGGTGCAGGGGAAAGCCTGCATCGGTAGGGCCCATGGTTTTGACGGTCAGTTTGGTCGAGGCTTTGTCGAGCACCTGGTAGTAGCTGACGATCTCCTGGTAGGTGGCTGTTTTGTTGCCGCCGCCCTTTTCGAAGGGAGTAGGGGGGAGTTGGGCCTGGGTGATAAGGGGGAACAGGGCGAGTAGAATGAGTGTGCGCATGGATAAAATTACTGAAAGGGTGGGGTTGCGGGTATAAAGCCAAAAGGGTTTTATTTGAGTGCTTTTTTATTTCACGCCGGCGCTCGCCAGACCCCCCAAACGCGTGAACCGGGAAAGCCTGCACCGGGGTTAAATCAAGTTCCCCGAAAGGCCATTGTGTCCCGGAAGCATTCGGCAAACAAAAAAGGCATCTCACCGAGACGCCTTTCTATACCGATAAAAAGTTGAAACTTACGCAGTAGCACCCAGCTTATTGGTGCGGATTGCCAACTGGCTTTTCAGGTTGGCCGCCTTGTTCTTGTGAATCACCCCGCTCTTGGCCAGTTTGTCGATCATCGACAGGATCTTCGGCAGCCCTTCTTCCGCTGTCTTCTTGTCTTCGATGGCTTTCAGGTCACGGATTGCATTCCGGGTGGTTTTGCCGTAGTAACGGTTCCGCTCGCGGCGCTTCGCAGCCTGACGTACATCTTTCTTCGTTGCCTTATGATTAGCCATGGTGATAAATTTGGACGGCAAAGGTAGGCAGCAGCACCCATATCGCCAAAAAATAAGGCAAAATTGTTTGGCGTTAATTATCAATTATAACTAACCGCAATAGCAAAGTACCAACACCCGTTAGACGCATTGTCTGTATATTTGAATTCCAATTCCCTACCATAAAGGGTACTCCATATGAAGGATTTTTCGTATATCACCAACTCTTCGCCCGCTTTTATTGAGTCAATGTACCAGGATTACGTAAAAGACCCTGCTGCCGTTGACCCCGAATTCAGGAAATTTTTCGAAGGCTTTGATTTTGCCGTAGACCGGGCCGGTGCCAATGGCCATGCCGGCGCCGGTGTTTCGTCTGTACCAGCGTCTGCCACGGGCACTACGCTGCCGGCAGACTTCGACGTGAAACAGGAGATAGCCGCCTACCGGCTGATACTGGGTTACCGGAACAAAGGACACCTGATCGCCAAAACCAATCCCATCCGTGAACGGAAAGACCGGGGCGCCAACCTCGACCTGGCCTTTTTCGGATTTACCGAAGCCGATCTCGACAAGAAATTTTATGCCGGCGAACGTCTCGGCCTGGGACCCCATGCCACCCTGCGGGCCATCGTCAAACACCTGGAAGACACCTACGCCAAACATGTGGGTATTGAATTCAAATACATCAGCGACCAGAAAAAGGTCGATTTCCTGACCAATGCCATGGAAAAGGAGTTTGCCGCTCCACTCAAAGTGGACCAGCAGCGCCGTATCATGGAAAAACTGAACCAGGGTGTGATGTTCGAGAAATTTCTTCATACCAAATACATTGGTCAGAAACGGTTTTCGCTCGAAGGTGGTGAAACCACCATCGCCGCGCTCGACGCCATCATCAATACCGCCGGTAACCTGGGGGTGGAAGAAGTGGTATTCGGCATGGCTCACCGGGGGCGCCTGAATGTGCTCGCGAATATTCTCGGCAAAACCTACGAACACATTTTCAGCGAATTTGAGGGTACCGCAGTGATGGACCAGACCATGGGCAGCGGCGACGTGAAATACCACATGGGGTATAGCAGCGATGTTACTACGCCCTCGGGCAAAACCATTCACCTGAAGCTGGCGCCCAACCCTTCGCACCTGGAAGCGGTCGACCCCGTGGTAGTGGGATTTGCCCGTGCCAAAGCCGATGTGCTGTATAAAAGTGAATACGACCGCATTCTGCCGATACTGATCCATGGCGACGCTTCTGTTGCCGGACAGGGTATCGTATATGAAGTATTGCAGATGAGCAAGCTGGAAGGATATTATACCGGCGGCACCATGCACTTCGTGATCAATAACCAGATCGGGTTCACGACCGATTATGCCGATGCACGCAGCTCCGACTATTGTACGTCGCTCGCGGCAACGGTGCAGGCACCCGTATTCCACGTTAACGGCGATGATGCCGAAACCGTTATCAAAGTGGCCGAGATCGCCACCCGTTACCGCCAGGAATTCAATGCCGATATTTTCATCGACATGGTTTGTTACCGCAAGCATGGCCACAACGAAGGCGATGACCCCAAATTCACCCAGCCGAAATTGTACGCGCTGATCGACAAGCATCCCAACCCGCGCGAAGTGTACACCTCTTACCTGCTGGAAACCGGTGAAAAAGACGCCCGCCAGATGGCGCAGGAAATGGAAAAGAAATTCTGGGCCGACCTGCAGGAGCGGCTCGATGAAGTGAAGCAGCACCCGCTGCCCTATAAGTACCAGGCCCCGGAAATCGCCTGGCGCAGCTTGCGCAAAGCAAAGGAGGAAGATTTCCTGGTATCGCCTGAGACCGGTATCAGCGAAGCCGCATTCAATACCATCTTCAACAGCATTATGACCTGGCCGGCCGACTTCAAGCCGATGAAAAAGGTGGAGAAGATATTGCACGACAAGGTAAAGTTGTACGAGGAAGAAGGAAAGCTCGACTGGTCCACCGGCGAGCTGATGGCCTATGCGAGCCTGCTGCTGGAAGGAAAAGACGTGCGGATGAGCGGGCAGGATGTATGCCGCGGCACCTTCAGCCACCGTCATGCGGTGCTGAGAGACGAAGTGACCGATGCGGCCTACAACCGCCTCAGCCGCATAGAAGGCGCCAAAGGCCATTTCCGCATTTACAACTCTCTGCTGAGCGAGTACGGCGTGCTCGGTTTTGAATACGGCTATGCCATGGCCAACCCCCTG
>JBDHYM010000277.1:0-2956 GCA_039811405.1 Flavihumibacter sp.
TTATCGTGGTGCGTCAGGTAAGCGCATACGTCGCGCGCCACGCCCAGGTGGCTCATGGCGTCCATGCGGTTGGGCGTAAGACCGATCTCATAAACATGGTCGCGGTACGGTTTGAAATGCTGGGCCGCCGGCGTGCCGGGTTTCAGGTCGGCCGGCAATACCACAATGCCATCGTGGCTGCTGCCCAGGCCGATCTCGTCTTCGGCACAGATCATGCCCTGGCTTTCTTCGCCCCTGATTTTTGCCAGCTTCATGGTAACGGGCGACCCGTTTACCGGGTGAATGGTGGCGCCGACGGGGGCCACCACTACTTTCTGGCCCACCGCTACATTGGGAGCGCCACAAACGATTTTCAGGGGTTCGCCCTGGCCGGTATTGACGGTGGTGATGCGAAGCTTATCGGCATTGGGGTGCTGCTCGCAGGTGAGCACTTCGCCGATCACCAGTCCTGCGAGGCTGCCGGGAACGGTTTCGAATAATTCCATCGATTCCACTTCGAGGCCAATGGAAGTCAATATCCGGCTGAGCCGCTCGGGGTCGGGCTGTACGGGCAAATAGTCGAGAAGCCAGTTATAAGAGATTGTCATGAAAGCAATTATGATCGAATAAATGATAAGGGATGCAAATATACTAAAAGGGCGGGCGGCAAAAACGCCGGCGGCCGGGGCCGGTCGCGGTTCCGTGAAACGGGCATGAAACCGGGCTTTGCGTCGAACGGGCCTGTTAACGGTGTTGCACAAACGAGGTCCAAAGCCCCGCCCCCGGCCGGTTTGGACCACAAGCCGCCAGGTCCGGCCGGCGGGAAAGCCCGGCGGGTACCGGGTTTGGAGCCGGTTGCCGTACCGTGTTTTAACCCGGTTTTGGCTGAAACGCCATAATGGTGGCAGCAGATTGTGGCCAAAAAACGGGGACTAAATCTTTCTGCACAAAGTGTTGTGCATTTCTTTCGGGCGGGCAAGGAAAACTTTTTTAAATTGTGGATATTCGCCAGATTTTGGTGGATAAGCCTGTAGATGATGTGTATAACAGGTAGGATTAGTTTAGCATAACTAAACGAGGCCGAAAATTTTTTTGATTAAAAACGCGGGGGATATATTCGCCGTCCGACCTCCCGGGTGTTAACACCCATTTTACAATTTCTTCATGATACGGTAATACAGCAATGGATCTAACGAATATCAATAAAGACAGAAAGAACCGGCGTAAGTCTTCGATCGATCTCAGCACGATGGTATATGGAAAAGTCCCCCCCCAGGCCAAAGACCTGGAAGAGGCGGTACTGGGGGCTATTATGCTGGAGAAAGGCGCTTTCGATACGGTGATCGAGATATTGAAACCCGAATGTTTTTACCTCGACGCGCACCAGCGGATATTCCGGTCCATGCAATCGCTGTCGCAGAAAAGCCAGCCCATCGATATCCTGACGGTGGTGGAAGAGTTGCGGAAAAAGGAGGAGCTCGAAATGGTAGGCGGACCGTATTATGTAACCAAGCTGACCAATACGGTGGTGTCGTCGGCCAATATCGACGCGCATTCGCGCATCATCCTGCAGAAATTCATCCAGCGGGAGCTGATCCGCATCAGCGGCGAAACCATCAGCGATGCGTATGAAGACTCGACCGATGTATTCGACCTGCTCGATGCGGCCGAAAGCAAGCTGTTCGAGATCACCAACAACCACCTTCGGAAAGATTATAACTCCATCGATTCGGTGCTGGTGCAGGCCGTGCAGCGCATTGAAGACCTGCGTAACCAGACCGAAGATATTTCGGGTGTGCCGTCGGGCTTTCCGAGTATCGACAAAGTGACTTTCGGCTGGCAGAAGACCGACCTGATCATCCTGGCCGCCCGTCCCGCCGTGGGTAAAACGGCCTTTGCGCTGAACCTGGCCCGGAATGCGGCTCTGCATCCTACCCGTCCTGCCGCCGTAGCGGTATTCAGCCTGGAGATGAGCGCGGGGCAGTTGGTGCAACGTATCCTGAGCGCTGAAAGCGAGATATGGCTGGAAAAGATCAGCCGCGGCAAGCTGGAAGAATACGAGATGAAGCAGTTGTATGCCAAGGGCATCCAGCGCCTGTCGGAAGCCAAGATATTTATCGACGATACGGCCGCGCTGAACATTTTCGAGCTGCGGGCCAAGTGCCGCCGCCTGAAGAACAAGCACGACCTGGGACTGATCATCATCGACTACCTGCAACTGATGAGTGGCGCCGGCGGGGGCAATACCAACCGCGAGCAGGAGATATCGCAGATTTCGCGCTCGCTGAAGCAACTGGCCAAAGAGCTGGAAGTGCCGATCATCGCCCTGTCGCAGTTGAGCCGGGCCGTCGAAACCCGCAAGGAAGGCAACAAGATGCCGCAACTGAGCGACCTGCGTGAATCGGGCGCCATCGAGCAGGACGCCGATATGGTCATGTTCATTTACCGCCCTGAATACTACGATGTAAACGCGAATGAGCACGGCGACAGCACCAAGGGCGAAACCCATGTGCGCATCGCCAAGCACCGGAACGGCTCGCTGGAAACCATCAAGCTGCGGGCCCTGCTGCACATCCAGAAATTCGTGGACGAAGGGGTGGAAGGCGGTGATATGCAGGCTTCGCCCTGGAAGCCGATCGGCAACGGCGGTGGCGCCGGCGGCGGGGAAAGTCCGTACCGCCAGATCAGCAGCCGTATGAACGATGTTTCTTTCAACGACGAAGAGACGCCTTTCTGATGGCCCTTCCTTTTTTCTATGCGGCCGATAGCAGCGGCTATGCGGGTGGTGCCGGCAACGCCACCACGGTGCTGGATGAAGCCAATTCGCGGCATGCCGTTACCGTATTGCGCATGCAGGCGGGCGAGGCCCTGCACCTGACCGACGGCCGCGGCCACCTGTACACGGCTACGATCGTCGATGCCCACAAAAAGCATTGCGCGGTACACATTGTAAGCAGCGTGTATACACCACCGCCAG
>JBDHYM010000278.1:0-2926 GCA_039811405.1 Flavihumibacter sp.
TTGTGGCGGATGGCGATATCGCGGTAAATGCTGTCATCCTCTTCAAAATAAACCCTGAACTTCAGAATGGCCATAAGATCGATCCTTATTAAACTACTAATGTACAATTCTTTTACCGAACAGGATGCAGGTTCATGTCGGCGGCCTTCCGTATCATCAGGTCGTATGCGGCATCAAAATTGTTCTCTATTTCACCGTCAAGTATCGCTTCGCGGATGGCATTCTTGATATCGCCCACTACCCTGCCCGGCCGCAGTCCGAATACCTGCATGATCATCTCGCCGGTAACCGGCGGCTGCCAGTTGCGGATGCGGTCTTTTTCTTCCACGGCATGCAGCCGCTGGCGCACCAGCTCAAAATTCTCTTTGAACCTTTTTACTTTCTGTCTGTTCTTCGAGGTTATATCGGCATCGCAGAGCGCCATGAGATCGTCGATATCATCGCCCGCATCGAACAACAGTCGCCTGATGGCGCTGTCGGTGATCTCCTCTTTCGTAAGGCTGATGGGACGCAGGTGCAGCTCTACCAGCTTCTTCACATACTTCATCCGCTCGTTCAGCGGCAGCTTCATTTTACCGAATATTTTGGGCACCATACGACCGCCTACCACTTCATGCCCGTGAAAGGTCCAGCCATGCCCCTGCTCAAAACGCTTGGTAGCCGGTTTACCGATATCATGCAGCAGGGCGGCCCAGCGCAGCCAAAGGTCGCCGGTATGCGGGGCGATATTGTCCACCACCTGCAGGGTGTGGTAAAAATTGTCCTTATGCCCCATGCCATCCACGTACTGCGCACCCGCCAGGTCGACCAGTTGCGGGAAGATGATAGACAGCAGCCCTGAGCGATACAGCAGGTCGAGTCCCACCGATGGCTTTTCGCTCAGCAGTATTTTATTGAATTCTTCGGTTATACGTTCCTGTGAAATGATCCTGATGCGTTCCGTCTGCAGGCAGAGCCCTTCCCAGGTTTTCGCCTCTATGCTAAACCCGAGCTGCGAGGCAAAACGGATAGCGCGCATCATGCGCAGGGGATCATCCGAAAAAGTCTGGTCGGGCGCCATCGGGGTGCGTATCAGCCGGCGCTCCAGGTCGCCCAGGCCGTCGAACGGGTCCACCAGGCGGCCGTAGTCGCCGGCATTGAGGCTGACCGCCATGGCATTGATGGTGAAATCGCGCCGCAACTGGTCCTCTTCCATGGTGCCGGGCTGCACGTCGGGATTACGGCTGTGATAGCGGTAAGATTCTTTGCGCGCGCCGACAAATTCAATATCAAAGCCATCGAGCCGGATCGAGGCGGTGCCGAAATTCTTAAACACGGCTACCGGCGGCACGGGCCGGCAACGATCGGCCACGGCCTGCGCCAGCGCAATACCATCGCCCACACATACGATATCGGCGTCTTTCGACGCCCGCCCCAGCAGCCTGTCGCGCACAAATCCACCCACCAGGTAAGCGGGTACGTTCAGTGCCGCCGCGGCATGGGCGATCTTCCTGAACAGGAATAACTCTTTTTCCGAACACTGAATTTCCATCGAAGCGCAAAAGTAAGCATTCTGAGAGCTATGCATCTTCCCGGCCGGGCGAGCCGCCCTTCCTCACAACAAGCCAAGCAGGGCCCGTCCCGATGACACGATCCGTTCGTTTTCCAATTGCAGCAAACAGGGCGGCAGTTTGGCCAGCTTGCAGGTATTTGACCGGCAGGGTTCGCAGGGTAGCTTTCCGAGGCGCACTACCGCATGCCGCTGGAAAAAAGCCGGCCCCGTTTCATGTTCGTCGCCCGCGCCGAAAGTAACCAGCACCGGGGTATCGGAGAGTGCCGCGAGGTGTGCAGGACCGGAATCGGCGCTCAGCATCCATCGTGCTTTACCGATCACCTCGGCCAGTTCGGGCAGGCTGGTTTTTCCGGCCAGGTTGGTTACCGGCATATCGGGAGGCAGCAATGCCGCTACCGCGTCTACCTGCAGCTTGTCGGCCGGAGACCCCACCAGCGTAACGGGCATGGGCAAGGCCGCATAGACATCCCGCAACACAGACACCGCCTTCTCTATCGGCCACCGGCGCGAGATGGCTTCTGAATTTATATTCACTACCAGTCCTTCGCGACTTGCATCGTTCACCGAAGTGGCCAGTGGCAACGCTGCCGGCATTTCTTTCTTGAGGAACTGGTACAGGAGATTCCTGTAGAGATCAGACCGGTGCATGCCCGATGGCTTGCCGTATGCATGGGTCAGCAGAAAATTCCGACCTTCTTTTCTATACCCGATGCGCATAGGCGTGCCCGTTGCCCAGGCCATGACGGCAGCCGAAAAAGAGTCGGGCAGCGAAAAAAAGATATCCCATTGATCGCGCTTCAACAAACGGCCGAAGCGATACACGCCGCGCAATCCCGGGTATTCCTTTTTGGAAAATACATATACCGGGGCGCCCGCAGGTATCACTCCCGGACAGCTTTCCAGTCCCTTTTTAACAATAAAGCCCAATGCCGCGCCGGGAAACTCCTGCTGAATGGCTGCTACCAGGTAGCGGCTCATCACCATATCGCCCAGCCAGTTGGGTAAGCGGATCAATATACGCGGCTGGTCAGCAGGCGATGGTATCGACGTCATACAAAGTTGCATTTATTGATACCGACGACGCCGGCAACAGCAGCAGCGGTTGTTGAAATCGTTTCACCAATGATTGTTGAAAATCGTCTTCAGGCAATAAAAAGGAAACTCCGGTAAAGAAATCCGATAGCTCATCCGGCAATCCCACCACGGCGTCCAGGTCAGCCGACACCTGGCAGCCCGGTGTTTCAAGCAGCTCGAAAATATCGGGTTCAGGCGCTACCATGAACGCGAGCACCGACCGGGCATCGCCGATAAGCACAGTACCATTTTCCGTTGGAAGAGCCGGCTCCCGGCCTGCCGGTAAAAGAGCCGAAATGC
>JBDHYM010000279.1:0-2858 GCA_039811405.1 Flavihumibacter sp.
GCGGAAGCATCTTTTAAGATGTCCATGCTTTCGATATCATTGGGGTTGAGCGATTGAATATTATCGATGGGAAATCCATCGACCACATACAGCGGGTTAACACCGGCAGAAATACTGCCGATACCACGTACGCGTATTTGCGGCGGCTGACCGGGTTCGCCGGTAGTGGCTTTCACCTGCACGCCTGCTACACGCCCTGCCAGGCCGCTTTCCACCCGTACCAGTCCGAGGTCTTTAACGTCTTTGTTGTTAATGGAAGCAACCGCGCCGGTCAGGTCTTTCCGTCGCGCCGTACCATAACCGATCACCACCACCTGGTCGAGACTGGAGCCGCTGGTCTTCATCTTTACAATCAGCGAGAGGGTGATTTCGGGTTTGATCGAATAGCCCGACATGGTTTGGGGTTCATACCCGACGGCGGAAAAAGAAAAGCTGTAGGGGCCGCCGGAAGGAATGCGTGAAAAAGTAAATACACCGGCACTGTCTGTAGCCGTTCCGGAGGTGAAGTTGCTTTTGGCATTGCGGATAATAACCGAAACACCGGCAACCGGTACGCCCGTTTCATTCTGGACAATACCTTTTACCAGGCTTTCCTTTTCCTGGGCCTGGCTGTGAATACCTGCAATAAGTAACAGGAGTAACTTCAGGGTATAGAAGTATACCCTTGCTGGAAGCAATGTAAATCTCATACGGCAAGTTTGTTTGGAAGGGGGATCCTTCCGTTAATAATTCTCCCTCGGGAGGTATAACGAAATAAAAACTGCGGAATCGTTCGGCTCCTGGCAGGAGAGCCGGCTATTTGGATAAGATATATTCGTTGTTCTCTACCACCAACTTCAAATTGTTCAGCATGGCGATTTGCTTCAGCACTTTTTCAAGCGAATCGGCTTTGTCGAATGTTCCGATAAAGTACATGTTCTGCAGATCCTGCTTCGAGAACCTGATCCGTACGTTGTACATCGATTCCAGTTGCTCAAATACACTCGCCAGCGATTCATTATTGAACATGTACCAGTTTCCTTTGCCAACACTGGGTATGGATGGATTGTCGCTGTAGTTTTCCATAGCCTTTCCTTTCGGGCGGCCCTTGTCCTGCCTGAATCTGCGCGATATGGCCGTAGCGTTGCTACGGTTATAGATCAGCTCCTGTCCCGGTCGCAGATACACGTCTTTACTCATTCTCTTCGTTGCGCTGTCAACCGACCGAACCACTACCCTTCCTTCAAATAACTGCACCACTATATTTTTATGTGCCGGACGATTTTCCACCAGGAATTTCGTTCCCAACGCTGTTGTCGCCAGGTCGCCGCTGATCACGGTAAAAGGCCGGCTGCTGTCTTTCGCTACGATGAACTCCGCTTTCCCGTTCAAATCCACCCGTCGCCTGCCCGCTTCAAAACGATCGAGAAAAACGATCTCGCTGCTATCGTATAAAACGACTTCCGATCCATCTGAAAGACTGAGCCTTTTCGCTTCGCCGCTGTTGTTTCGCTCGTACCTGGTCAGCTGTTGCGATTCGGCAGCAGGCTTTTCTGTTTGCGCCATATCCGCCGCAGGCGTCGTTTTACCGAACCAGTTCATCCGGACGCCCGCAAAGAGCAGCAGCGCCGCGGCGACTGCCGCCGCCATCCACCATTTTGCGGCTGTATTACGCGCCGGCATGTCAATGACCATTCCCTCATCATCGTCTTTCGCTTTCTCGCGGAATCCTTTCCACTCCTGGTCGATATCGATCGATCGAACCTCCTTTTCCAAGGTAATGAGCCGCCATACCCGCTGCCATTCCGAGAATTGCAACCGGTTCGCTTCAGAAGCATTTATCCAGTTTTCAATGGTTTCCGCTTCAGCTTCTGTGGTTTCATTTGAAAAATACCGAATCAGTATCTCATCAAATGCATGCTCATTTTCCATTTCCATATATAATACGACTGAACGTTTTCTTACCCTTACAAGACTTTCTATTTTTTATACCATTGGCACAATGCCAGCAGGGCGGCGGCCAGCAACACCAGGTAACTTTCCAGTTTTACACGAAGCCTGGCCATCGCGCGGCTCATCTGGGTCTCCACTGTTTTAACGGAAATATCCAGCCTTGTGGCTATTTCTGCATATTTAAGTCCCTCATACCTCGACAGTTCAAATACCAGCCGCATTTGTTCAGGCAGCTCGCGGATGGCCTTGTCGATACTGGTGCTGAGCTCCCTGAAATCGGGATGAATGGGCGGCATCACCGACTGGCCGGGATAGTCGCGCAGCAATACCTGCTCGGAGCGCTGCTTCACTTTTTCGTGCTTTCGCTGGTCGAGGCAGCGGTTCGCCACCATTTTATAGAGATATGATTTAGCGCTGCCGCCGGCATCGATGGCATGCCTCATTTCCCAGAGTTTCAGAAAACAAGCCTGCACAATGTCTTTGGCGCTGTCGCCGTCGAGTCCGAAATGATATTGTGAAAAAGTGCAAAGCGGAACAAAGTATTCGCGGAAAAGGGCTTCAAAAGCAGCTTCCGGCATCCCGACCGCAGCATCAGGATTGCGTTCGGGCGCAGCATTCGTTGTCATCTCAGGGCCCATGGCAGCCAATATAAGAATCGATTCCGAGAAAAAGAGAAAAAAAAGCAGGTGCTGCTATGAGTCGGTCAAATGTCCGGCTACTTTTCCAATGGTAAGCCCCTGCACCACGATGGAAAATACGACTACGATATAGGTAACGGCCAGTATAAAGTTTTTATGAGGGCCGTGCTCAACCGAAAGCGCCAGTGCGATCGACACCCCGCCGCGAAGACCGCCCCATACCAGCAGCTTGATCGTGGAAGCGCTGAATTTTCTTTTAAAAGGCAATACCTTGGTGGGTATCCAGAT
>JBDHYM010000280.1:0-2739 GCA_039811405.1 Flavihumibacter sp.
TCTTGTATAGTGCCTTCGAGGTAGTTGCTTTTTTCTTTGATGTGCTCTACTTCGCTGAGCCTGGATTTGTGCTGGTTATTCGACATGAAAGAAGTTGAAACAAGTCAGATTAATAGGTGTCTTCCTGGTAGCGGCCGCTTTTCACCAGTTGCCTGATATAGGCAGTGGCGTCTTCTGCAGATTTGTTTCCTTCGCGGGCAACGATTTGCTGCAGGGTCTGCTTCACATCCTTTGCCATTCTGCGGGCGTCTCCGCATACATAGAAATGAGCGCCTTTTTCCAGCCACTCGAAAACGCTGCGGCTGTTTTGCAGCAACCGGTGCTGTACGTATAGCTTGCCCGAGGTATCGCGGCTAAATGCCGTGTTCATCCGCGTCAGTTGTTTTTGCTTCAGGAAACGCTGCCATTCGGTCTGGTAGAGAAAGTCGGTGCTGAAATGCTGATCGCCGAAAAAGAGCCAGCTTTCACCGCCGGCCGATTGTTCGGCCCTTTCTTCCACGAAAGCGCGGAAGGGTGCGATACCGGTTCCGGGCCCCACCATGATGATGGGGGTACTGGCGTCACCGGGCAGACGGAAAGATTCGTTGGTTTCTATGAATACCGGTACGGTGCTGCCAGGCGCCAACTGGTCGGCGATAAAATTAGAGCATACGCCGCGGTGAAGGCGGTTATTGCCCTCGTATTCCACCCGGCCGACGGTGATATGCACTTCATCGGGATGGGCGGTAAACGAGCTGGCGATGGAATACAGGCGCGGCTGCAGGGGCAGCACGATGGTTGCAAAGGCCTCAGGACTGATCTCACCGGGGTAACGGTGAAGGATATCCCAAATATCCTTGCCATATACGAAAGCCGATAAGGCAGTCTTGTCGGCAAGTACCAGCGCCAGCGCATGGGCGTCGGCGGGGTCGGCCACATAGGGCAGGTATCCTTGCAGGAAGCTGCCGCTGACGGTGGTGAGCTCGGCCTTTTTGCGCAGGAAATCAGCCAGGGTATAGGGCGTGTCGCCAATCAGCAGTATGTGGTTCAGGTCCCATTTCCGGGCGGCTGCCAGCGATTCAACCAGGCAACTATTGTTCTCCACCCATAATCCTACGGTGTCGCCGGGCTGGTAGCTGAGCCCGCTGCCTTCGAGCGACAACTCGACGTGATAGGTTTGCTTGGCAGAACCCCTGCCGTTGAGCTGTATCTTCTCCAGCACGGTGGCCTCGAAAGGGTTTTTTCGGTTATAGGTGACCGTGGTACGCGCCGGCGTTGCTTTCGGCGGCGCCGAAGCAGCGGACGAACGGGCCTGGCCATACGTTTCCTGTAAACGGGTCAGCACTTTTTCTGTCCATGCATCGGCCGTTTCTTCAAAATCGACGTCGGCTTCGCCGCATTCAAGCAGCCTGCTGGCTTGCAGCGCCGCGAAACGGCTGTCGAAATCTTTCCCGGTTTGGCAGAAGCTGGCATACGAACGGTCACCCAACGCCAATACGGCATAGCGTGTACCAGGCATAGCAGGCGCTTTCCGGTTGTGCACGAAACTATGCAGGTCTTCGGCCGCAGGTGGCGGATCGCCTTCCCCATGGGTGCTGACCACTACCAGGAGCCACTTCTCTTCTTTGAGCCGGGCGCCGTTGTACTGGTTCATATCCTGCAGGGTGGCGGCGTATCCCCGGGCAATCAGTTTATCGTGCAGGTTCCTGGCGATGGTTTTGCTGTTCCCACTTTTCGAACCGTATAATACGGTAATGGAATCGTGCGAAAGCACCGGTTCTGCCGGAACAGACTCGTTGGTAATGGGAATACGGTTGATCAGGTTCAGCAACTGCTGGTTGCTGTGCTGCAGACCTGTCAGGTAACCGGCCAGCCATTGCAACTGGATGGCATTGAACTGACCGATCAGGTGCTGCACCTGCGCCTGTTCGGCGGGCGTAAACAACTGTGCTGGGAGGGATGCCTGTGAGCTCATGAGCGGTTATATGGGCGACAAAGATAAGAGAATTTCTATAATTCCTATAAAACATATAGGAATTATATCGAAATAGGATTTCTTTAACCAGGACCTGGCTTTTAAATCACAAAATCGTCGGGATAATCTTCCTTCTGCATCAGGTCGAGCAACGATTTGCCCTCTATCACCTGGAGGGTGGCATCACGCACCTCCAGGAAAATACGCCGGATATTGCATTCGTTTTCGGGGTACGGGCACAGCCGGCAGGGTTCATAGAACTTCTTGCTAACGCAGGGCAAAAGGGCGATCGGGCCGTCCATCAGCCGCAGTATCTGCACCATCTCGATCTGCCGGGGGTGGCGCAGCAGGTAATAACCGCCGTTTTTGCCGGCCTTGCTGCCCAGCACACCCGCTTTTCGCAATTCCAGTAAAATGGCTTCGAGAAACTTGGCAGGGATCTTTCTCTTCTCTGCGATCTGGTTAATAGGAATATAACCCGCCTGGTATTGCTCGCCCAGGTAGGTCAATGCATGGATCGCGTATTGTGCTTTTGCCGACAGCATAGTAGGCCGCCAAAATAGGGTATTTCCTTCAAATCCGTTTGCCCGGCGCAATGATCGCAGTTACCGTTCGGGCGTTTGAGATTACTGCATTTTTCGCCATCGATAAAGAGCCGGCAAGCAAAAGAAGCATGCACGAGTACCAATAAATGACGACGGCTTTATGCCATTTACAATGTGTGCCTGATACATCACAACAGGGTTGGTTGAAAACTTTGTGATTATATTTGAAAATGCGTCCCG
>JBDHYM010000281.1:0-2728 GCA_039811405.1 Flavihumibacter sp.
CCGATGTCTTCCGCCAACTGGAAGTATTCAAAAAAGCCGAGCCCGAAGGTTTGAAAATAATCGGGGGCGGCGCGATGTGCAAACTCATTGTTCCAGCGATTGATGCTTAGCGGGCGGTCTTCCACCGGCCCCACTGTTTTTTTCCACTGGTAGCGGGTGCTCAGCTCATGGCCTTCCACAATGCAGCCACCGGGAAAGCGGATAAACCCGGGTTTCAGGTCGGCCAGGGCCTGCACCATGTCGGCACGCAATCCGCCCTGGCGACCTTTCCAGGTATCGCCGGGAAACAACGAGAGCTGGTCGAGGTCAACCCTGCCGTTGCCGTTGATCCAAATCTGCAGCCGGCCCCGCTGCGCCGTATCCGTTGAACGGAACTGCACGGTTGCTTTCTGCCAGGCATCACCGGTGACAGGCAGAACAAGACTGCCATGGCCGATCGGTTTATCCTGGCTATTCAGTAGTTCAAGGCTAAGGGTGACCGGCGCTGTAGCGCGACGATACTGCACGGAGAAATCGAAATTCAGGTCTTTCCTGATGCCCATGCCCCGGAAGCCTTCGTTGACCAGGCCAAGATCGCCTGTGTCACAATCGTTCATCGTTACCTGCAGAAAGCGCGGGTTATTGGGACGAACGGCGGCTTCATTCACCACCAGGAAGCTGCCTTCTTTCAGCTTTTTCCCATTCAGGTCCCATCCCATCAGCGGTTTGATAAATTCGAACGAGCGGTTCTTCACCAGTTCGGCATAAATGCCGCCATCGGCCCCCAGGTTGATGTCTTCAAAGAAAACGCCCCACATGGTCGGCTGTACGGCACCGTTGGTTCGGCTGCCGTCCACCACCAGGTCATGCTCCTGCGCCACGGCCCATGTTGCGCAGGCCAGCAAACCGCCTGTGATTATTTTTTTTAACAACATGCGTTCAGTTAAGTGTCAGCACCACCACCGAGGCGGCGGGCATTTTTACCGTTAACACACCATTCCTGACAGACGCTCCGCTGAATGCCGCGGGCGCCACTTTGTTCGGTTGTTCTAAGCTGTTATGGTCCTGCAGCTTGCCCGATTGCAATATGCGGCCGGTAACGCCGCCGGCTTTAACACCAGCCAGCGGAATAGCGACCGCAATGGTTTTGTGTGCATCGATATTGGTCAGTGAAATATGGGTTTTGCCGGCCTTGTCGGTCGAAGCAGACACCGAGATCGCAGGAATGCTTTCCTTTCCGTATACATAATCGGGCGTAAGCAGCTTCAGGGGAAGCAATGTTGCATCCTGGTGCACATTGTACATTTCCATTACATGATAGGTAGGAGTGAGGATCATCTTTGCCTTGTCGGTCAGGATCACCGCCTGCAGCACATTAATGATCTGCGCCAGGTTGGCCATCCTGACCCGGTCGGCGTGATTGTTGAAAATATTCAGGGTCATGCCCGCCAGCACCGCATCACGTATGGTATTCTGCTGGTAAAGAAACCCGGGATTGGTGCCGGGCTCTACATTGTACCAGCCACCCCATTCGTCGACCACCAGCGCCACTTTTTTCTGCGGATCGTACTTATCCATAATGGCGCTGTGTTTGGTCACCAGTTCTTCCATCCTATAGGCCTGCTTCATAATACCGGCGTATTGCTCTTCGGTAAATTCGGTCGATGATCCCTTGGCATTCCAGTCGAGCACCGAATAATGATGCAAAGCCACGCCGTCGAGCAGGTCGTGCGGAACATCGCGCATCAGCACTTCCGTCCACCTGTAGTCGCCCGAGCTGGCGCCCGATGCGATGCGGAATACCCTTGACTTGTCGGAGTAGCTGTTCATGAACGTGGCATACTTGCGGTATTCATTGGCGTAGTATTCTGCGGTCATGTTGCCGCCGCACCCCCAGGCTTCGTTGCCTACGCCCCAGTAATGCACATTCCACGGCTGCGCGCGGCCGTTCTCCCCGCGCAACTTGGCCATGGGGCTGGCGCCGTCGAAATTTACGTACTGCACCCAGTCAGACAATTCCTGCACGGTACCGCTGCCTACATTGCCCGCCAGGTAGGGCTCGGCGCCCAGGCGCTCGCACATATCCAGGAAATCGTGTGTGCCGAAGCTGTTGTCTTCGGTAACGCCGCCCCACCAGGTATTGATCATGGTCGGTCGTTTCGACTTGTCGCCGATGCCATCTTTCCAATGATAGGTATCGGCGAAGCAGCCGCCCGGCCAGCGCAACAACGGTATCTTGAGCTTCTTCAGGGCTTCGATCACGTCGTTCCGTACGCCGCCGGTATTCGGAATATCGCTTTTTTCACCTACGTAAAAGCCGCCATAGATACAGGCGCCAAGGTGTTCTGCAAAATGGCCGTAGATGTTTTTATTGATAACTGTTTTTGAGGCCGATGGCAGCCATTGAACGGTGGCATCCTGCGCGGCGGCGGGAAGTGCTCCCGCCAAAACCGGGGCGATAATAGCCGCCCAAAGCCATGTTTTTCCCCCGGTTTGTTTTGTAGCAAGCATAACTGGTCTCGGTTGGATTGAACGCTAATATAAATGTTATATTGACACTTATTAAGTTTTCCCCCGGATTTTTTTACCCGTCGGGTGGCACCCGACGGGTGAGGAACACGTACATTTACCCCATGTCTTCACCCATTGCCTTATCGGCGCTGAGCCTGCTGATCCAGGAAACCCTGCAACGGCGCTTTATGCAGGAAAGGTATTGGGTATTGGCTGAAATCAGCAACCACAGTTTTTA
>JBDHYM010000282.1:0-2631 GCA_039811405.1 Flavihumibacter sp.
TTGCCTTTGGCGGTGGGTTGCTGGGGCCAGGTAGGCGTGGTGCAACCGCAACTGGCGTGCGCATTTTCTATCACCAATGGCTGCGAAGAGATATTGGTGAATTCAAAAACGTGTGTAACAGGAACACCCTGCTTGATCTTGCCGAAATTGTATTTCTGCTCGCCGAACTTAATAACCTCATCTGCTTTTTTGCCAGCGGCAGCGGGCGCGGCTGTCTGTGCAAACAAGGCCGTGCTGAACAGAACGGCAAAAAAACCAAGTACTACACTTTTCATAATGATCGATTTAGCGATTGATTGGATTGTTTCAATAATTGTATAGATGTGTTATAGGCGGCAGAAGGTTGCGTCTTCTCCACCACTCCTTTGATAAATACAGTTTTAACGCGGCCATTGTTGTAGGCAATGGTCACTGTTTTCTCGAATTTTCCTTCAGCGGCGGCATTGTACCCCACGGTGACAACGGTTTTGCCGCCCGGCAGAATGGTGCCTTTGGTCCATTCGGGCGTAGTACAGCCGCAACTGGCCGACACATGCTCCAGCTCCACCGGCTGCCGACTGGTATTGGTAAGCACGAATGCATAGGTGGCAGGCCTGCCCTGCGGAATACTCCCGAAGTCATGCCCCGCTTCTACCTGCACCGGCTCATCCGTAGCAGCAGGCGCCTGCGCGAAACCGGCGCAGCAGCAACAGCAGAGAAATAAACCGAACAATAGTTTTTTCATCATTCTCCTAACGCACAACAAATCTAGGCTATTGTGAATAAAAAAATCTTTCTTTCACCTGCTTGCTATTATATGTATAGGGTATTAATTATCAATATTTTAACATTCATGAAACGGGGTTTGCGGCGGTGCGCTAAAGCAATCGGGCAAATGGCGACGCTAACGGCTGTTCGCAACCCTCATTTCCATTAGATTTGCCGAATGGAAAATTCCCTCGAGAACGACCTGCTGGCATCGGAACAATTGAGCTTCGACCGGTTTCGCGACGAAGTATTGCGCGATTACCGGATGGCCTGCGAAAGCAGGGAAGCCAGTTTGCTGGGCCGCAAAGAAGTGCTGACCGGGAAGGCCAAATTCGGCATTTTCGGCGATGGCAAAGAGGTAGCCCAGATCGCCGCCGCCAAATTTTTCCGCCCGGGCGATTTTCGCGCCGGCTATTACCGCGACCAGACCTTCGCCTTTGCCGGCCGCATGGCTACCATCGAGCAGTTTTTCGCACAGCTATACGCCAATCCTGATATTACCCAGGATCCGTTTAGCGCCGGCCGGCAGATGAACGCCCATTTCGCCACGCCGAATACCGATGCAGCCGGAAACTGGTTGCCGCTGGCCCACTTGCGCAATTCCACCAGCGATATGGCGCCGACCGCCGCGCAGATGCCGCGGGCCGTGGGGCTCGCCTATGCCTCCAAGCTGTTCAGGCAGTTGCCCGAACTGCAGGCTTTCGATGATCTTTCCAACAATGGCAACGAGGTCTGTTTTTGCACCATCGGAGATGCTTCTACGTCTGAAGGGCATTTCTGGGAAGCGATCAATGCGGCCGGGGTGATGCAGGTGCCGCTGGCCATTTTTATATGGGACGACGGTTACGGTATTTCCGTGCCCAAGAGCCTGCAAACCACCAAAGGTTCAGTATCGGAGGTGCTGAAAGGCTTCCAGCAGAAAGGCGACAGCAACGGACTGGATATATACCGGCTGAAAGGATGGGATTATGCAGGACTGATGGAAACGCTGGAGCCGGCCATCCAGAAAATACGCGACACCCATATTCCCGCCGTTTTTCACATCGAAGAGATGACGCAGCCGCAGGGACACAGCACCTCGGGCAGCCATGAACGTTATAAGAGTCCCGAGCGGCTGGAATGGGAGCGGAACTTTGACTGCAACCGCAAATTCAAGGAATGGATACTCGAGAATGAATTGTGCAGCGAGGAAGAGCTGTTCGAGATTGAATTGCAGGCCAAGGAATATGTACGGGCCTGCCGCAATGCCGCCTGGGAAAACTACCTGGCGCCCCTGAAGCAGCAGGTGCAGCGCGTAACCGAACTGACGCAAGACCTGCTGGCCCGGTACCCGGCTGCGCCGCCTGCCATAGAAGAGGCGCTCAACCGGCTGAAAGCCGAAAGGGAGCCGTTGCGCCGCGATGTGATGCACGCTTTGCACCGGATCACCCGCGCCGCCGGTGACCACGATGCGGCTTATTGGATCAGGGAGTATTACAAAGAGCTGAAAGCGCTTAATCACGGGCTGTACAATACCCTGCTTTACAACGAAGGCGCGAAAAGCGCGCTGAAGGTGGAAGCGGTGGAAGCGGTGTACGGGCCCGACTCGGCCCTGATGAACGGGTACGAGATACTCAACCGCTACTTCGACCGGCTGTTCAGTGCCAACCCGCGCGTGATCGCTTTTGGCGAAGACGTGGGATTGATCGGCGATGTGAACCAGGGCTTTGCCGGCTTGCAGGCCAAACACGGCGATCTGCGCATTTCGGATACAGGTATCCGTGAGCTGACGATCGTGGGGCAGGGGATAGGAACCGCTTTTCGCGGTCTCCGGCCTATTGCCGAAATCCAGTACCTCGACTACCTGCTGTACGGATTGCAAACCCTGAGCGATGACCTGGCCAG
>JBDHYM010000283.1:0-2590 GCA_039811405.1 Flavihumibacter sp.
TTTTATGTTCCTGGCCGCCTTGCTGTTCATGCTGATCCGGTTCCTGTTCTTCCGCCGTTAGGCGCCCAGAAAACCGATGATGATGGCAGCCGCCTGGGAAGAGGCAGCGCCCCCTTTTCGGAGTTCGGCTTTGAGCGCCGTATAATCTTCGAGTATCCGTGACCGGTAGGGGCCGTCGGCCAGCAGTTGCTCCAGCTCCTTTTTCAGGTGGGCGGTGTTCAGCTCGTCTTGTATCAGCTCTTTCACCACCGGCCGGTCCATAATCAGGTTCACCAGCGAAATGAATTTTACTTTGATCAGCCGTTTGGCTATCTGGTAAGATATGGCAGACCCTTTGTAGCAAACCACTTCGGGAACGCCGAAAAGCGCCGTTTCAAGGGTAGCCGTGCCCGAAGTGACCAGGGCGGCGCGGCTTTGCATCAGCAGGGCGTAAGTGCTGTTGCTCGCGGCGCCTACATTGGGATAGCCGGCCAGCATGGGCGCGTAGAAATCGTCGGGCAGTCCCGGTGCACGCGCCACCACGAAGCGATGGTGCGGAAAGAACCGTGTAACCGAAAGCATGACCGGCAGCTTTACCAGTATTTCCTGTTTGCGGCTGCCGGGCAGCAGGGCGACCAGTTGGGGGTCTGGTTGCAGTGCGGCATTCTCGGTTTTGAAACGGTCGATCACTTCCACCAGCGGATGCCCCACATAATCGACTGCATAATTCCACCTGTCGTAAAATGGCTTTTCGAAGGGCAGGATCACCAGCATCTTGTCGATGTCGCGCCGGATCGATTTAACCCGGTTCTCTTTCCAGGCCCATGCCTGCGGCGAAATATAGTACACTGTTTTATACCCTGCTTTCCGGGCCCATTTGGCAATGCGCAGGTTGAAACCGGGGTAGTCAATGAAAATAAGACAATCGGGCTGGTAAGCGATGATGTCCTGTTTACACAAGGCAATGTTGCGGAAGATCGTACGCAGGTTCGACAGTACCTCCACAAAGCCCATGAAGGCGAGGTCGCGGTAGTGCACCACCAGCTCGGCGCCCGCTGCCTGCATCAGGTCGCCGCCCCAGCACCGGCATTGGGCATGCGGGTCTTTTTCCCTGAGTGCGCGGATGAGATTGCTGCCATGCAGGTCGCCGCTGGCTTCGCCGGCGATGAGGTAGTATTTCATGCAGCGAATTTAGCCAACCAGCTTGAGCAACAGCACAGCCAGGCCATATATCAGGGTAGCGATGAAAATGCCTTTGGCGGTTTTGTCGCGCCGCGTATTGATGTAAATGGTAAAAAGAATGGCGTTGGCCACCAGCGAAATACTGCTAACGCCGGTGAGCAGCGACTTATAGGTGCGCAGGTAGCTGATGAATTCGGTAAAGCCGACATGGCGCGGCAGGAAGGCCACGAGATAGTAAACGACCAGCCCCACCAACGGCGCCAGCAGCCCCAGCAAAATCCCCCACTGCAAATGATCTCTTTTAAACATGGCTATTTCCAGCTTTTTTCGAGTTTGGACTTAAGAACGTAATTGGTGAGATCAAATTGTACGGGCACTACGCTTACATAACCATTCTCCAGGGCCCATACATCGGTATCTTTTCCCTTGTCGAAGTTCTGGAATTCGCCTGTCAGCCAGTAATACATGCGGTTGTGCGGATCCTTTCGTTCAATGAAATCTTCTTCGTATTTGGCATAAGCCTGGCGGCATACTTTCATGCCGCGGATCTCTTCAAGCGGCAGCCGGGGAATGTTGACATTCAGCAGCAAGTGCTTGTCGAGCTTTTGCGCAAGCACCAGCTCGGTAATGCGGCGGGCGTAGGCGCCGGCGGCTGTGAAGTCGGCTTCGATTGAATAATCAAGCAGGGAGAAACCGATGCTGGGAATGCTTTCGATAGCCGCTTCCATGGCGGCCGACATGGTTCCCGAATAGATGACATTGATGGAATGATTGGCGCCATGGTTGATGCCGCTCACACAGATATCGGGCTTTCGATGCAATACCTTATCGACCGCCAGCTTAACGCAATCGACCGGCGTGCCCGTGCACTGGTAGGCCTCGATGCCTTCGTACATGGTAACGGGCGAAAGACGCAGCGGAGATCCGATGGTGATGGCATGACCCATACCCGACTGGGGCTTATCGGGCGCCACTACCACTACTTTGCCCAGTCCGCGTACGGCTTCCACCAGGTTTTGAATGCCCGGAGCCGTTACCCCGTCGTCGTTGGTTACCAGGATAACAGGCTCTTTCTTCCGGGTATTTACCACCCGGCTGCTTTTGACGGCAGGTGCAGCTTTCTTTTTTGTAGGCATAATGCTGAAATGGCCCTCAATTTAGTGCAAGTAGCCGCAGCCGTCCCCAAAAAATTGCCTTCTTTTCTTGGTTTGGATAAATTATTTAGTATTTTTACCTAAATATTTAGCATGTCGTTTGCCGGAAAAAACCTTAAATACCTGCGTAAGCTGCGGGGCTGGACACAGGAAGAATTTTCGAACAAGCTGTCGATCAAGCGTTCGCTGCTGGGTGCCTACGAGGAGGAACGGGCGGAACCGAGACTGGAGGTGCTGGAGCTGGTGAGCGAGATATTCAAGGTAAGCCTGGATGA
>JBDHYM010000284.1:0-2581 GCA_039811405.1 Flavihumibacter sp.
ACAGACATTTTATTTCACTCTTCGCCCTGCTGGGCGTTCTTACCGGCATCCGCTTCCTGGTGCCGGCGCCCGGCAGCGAGGTTACCGCCGACAATGTCTTTACACTGGCATCGCCCGCCGCAGATCATCCCGCCCCTGCCACGCTCAAAAGAAAAACAAGCCGGCCCCCATTGGCCAGCTACCACATTGCCGACCGCCGTTATGCCGCGGCCCTCGGCTTTACCATTTCGCCGGCGCCGGCCAAAGACCATGTGATCGAAACCGCCGCGCCCCACGCCGAGAAAAGACAGCGGCACAAACGCTGCATACTCTCCGCCGTTTATTCCATTGCGCCGGTCGCCTGCGCGCCGCCGGCCCGGTACACCGGTCATCGCTATTTCCGCCACTACCATGAGGCGGTGCCCCTATCGCCCGCTTTTCATTGCTATTTCCGCGGACCGCCTGCCATTGCCTGATACCGGCTGACAGCACGCCCACCGGGCGCCATTTTCTTTCCTAAAATATTGTCATGATACTTTTTACCGGCAGGTTGCTCCTGCCCGCTTTGTGCGCATGCATGGGGTTGCCCGTCATTGCGCAAACAACCGGCGACAGCTCGCTGCTCTCCATACAAAGGGCCGTTGACCTCACCATCGCTCATTTCCCCTCAGTGAAAACCCGCGAAGCTGCCGTCGACGCCGCCCGCGCTTCGCTCCATGAAACCAGGTTCAATAATCTTCCCAACATCCGCCTCGGCGAAGAGCTGGCCCTCGGCACCAATAACAACCTCAACGGATCTTATTATCCCCTGGGATTCATTCCTTCCACCTCGGGCGGACGACGCGACAGCAACGTGGCACAACCGGCGCTCGGTAACCTGGTGGGGATGAACGCTGACTGGGAGATATATAATTTCGGCGCCTATACCGCACGTTACCAGGAAGCCGCCAGTGCCGTTGCCGTACAGGAGAACAACCTTGCGCTCAACAGCTACGACCTGCGCAACCAGGTGATCGCCACTTACCTGGAACTGGTCCGTTACAACAGCCTCGCAGCCATCCAGCAGAAAAATATCGACCGCACGGCCGAGATACTGCGCGCCGTAGGCGCTTTTGTGGTATCGGGACTGAAACCCGCGGTAGACAGCGCCATCGCTGCCGCGGAATTGTCAAAAGCCCGGCTGAATTTCCTCGATATCATCAACGCCGTGCAGTCGGCCAAAATTCAACTGGCGAATTTCACGGGGCTCGACACAGCGGCCATCCGCGTAGAGACCGCGCTTTACCAGCGCATCCCGCAGGTGCTGGCCGAAAACCTTTCGCAAGACTCGGCTTTTTCCACGCACCCGCTGCTGCGCTACCGGCAATCCATATACGAAAACAACCTGGCCGTGAAAAACCGTATTCACAAAGACCTGCTGCCCAAGGTATCGGTAATGGCAAGCGCCTGGGCGCGGGGCTCGAGCATTACACCGGCCGATGAATACAAATCACTCGCAAGCGGTTTCGCATACGCACGCTACAACTATGTCGCAGGCATCGGCATCACCTATAACCTGACCGACGGAAAACGTACCCGGCTGCGCGAGCAGGTGCAACAGGCCCGCAGCCAGACCGCCCTGCAGGGATGGGAGGAAGATAAAACCTTTCTGCAGAACGCCTTTAACCAGGCCGATAACAACCTGCAGACCGCCATCCGCAAATGGCAGGAAATGCCTTACCAGAAAGATGCCGCCACCGCCGCCTATACGCAAAAGAATGCACTCTATGCCGCCGGGCTTACCAATATCATCGAGCTCACCAATACGCTCTACCTGCTGAACCGCGCCGAAACCGATGAGGTGCAGGTATCCAATGCCGTCTGGCGTGCACTCTACCAGAAGATGGCGGCGGGCAACCAGGTGAACTATTTTCTGACGCTTTTTAACCGTTAATTATGTCGCTCGTTTCTTCCGCGCTCAAAAAACCGGTAGCGGTGATGGTGATCGGCACGGGGCTGCTGCTCTTCGCCATTTTTTCCATCACGCGCATACCCATCGATATATTTCCCCGGCTGAATGCACCCACCATCTACGTGATAGAACCTTACGGCGGCATGTCGCCCAAACAGATGGAAGGCTTTTTCGCCACACGTATGCAAGACCAGTTCTTGTATGTGTCGGGCATCAAAAACATCAGCAGCAAAAGCATCCAGGGACTTACCATGCTGAAGTTGAGCTTCTACGAGAACACTGATATGGCCGAAGCCGCCGCCCAGGTGGCTTCGCAGGTAAACCGCGCCATGAAGTTCTTTCCGCCCGGCGCCCTGCCGCCGCAGGTGGTTCGCTTCGACGCGTCGTCGCTGCCCGTCGGACAACTGGTCTTCAACAGCCGCTCGAAATCGCTGAAAGAGATCTATGACCTCGCCGCTACCCGAATCCGGCCGTTGTTCTCAACGGTGGCCGGCCTGTCGGCGCCCCCGCCCTTCGGCGCCAACTCGCGCTCGGTGATAATCAACGTAGACCCGAACAAGCTGCGCAGCTTCAGGCTTACGCCCGATCAACTGGTGGAAGCCATTGCCCGCAACAACGTCATGTCGCCCTCGGGCAATATCCGCATCGACA